>CAYRVE010000111.1:0-2658 GCA_964427685.1 uncultured Candidatus Saccharibacteria bacterium
CGGGCTAAACTCGGTCTTTTCCTAATAATTCTGCTAGAAAACCTAGTTTTGTTGGGCGGCTGGTGGCTAGGCGGCAAGGTTCTAGAACTTAACGGCTGGAGCCTGCTGGCATTGATAATCAGCTTGGCTTTGATTCAGACGGCGGTGATCGCCAGCCGCCTGGGCAATTTACTGATGCAGCCGGTCAAAGCCCTGTGGCAGGCCATCCTGCACTTAGCGCCTGAGGCCCAGGCGGAACAAGCGCCCCAGGTTCAAAGCCTGCGGTTTGGCCGCGAACTAGTTGCAATGTTAACTAGCCAGTTGCATCAATTGATCAGCCTATCCGCCCAAGCGGCCGAGCAGGACCATGCCAAGCTGGCCGATCTAAACCGCAACTTTATTGCCCAGAACTTGCCGTTGCCGTTATTGGTGCTAGATTCCAGCGAGACTATTATCTTTGCCAACGAAGCCGCTGGGAAATACGTCGGTATCGCCGCCGCCGAGCTAAAAGGCAAGAACGTCTACATGGTGCTGGACATGGCTTTCCCGAGCCAAGACACCTTTGACACTTGGCTAAAATCAGCTAAAGACAAAAACGCCACGGCCGTAAAAAGCTGGGAGCGTGTCCGCTTGAACGTCCGCGATACGCATCCGGCCCGCCTGTTTGATCTAGCGGCCTATTACAACCGCGACAACCCAGAAAAAATTGAGACTATCCTGACTCTATTTGATCACACCAAACAGTACAGCCAGGATGACCAGGCTGTCAGCTTCATCGCGCTGACAGTTCATGAGCTGCGCACACCGCTGACCCTCCTGCGCGGCTACATAGAAGTTCTTGAAGAAGAACTGGACGGCACTACCGATCCACAGCTAAAAGACTTCATGCAAAAAATGCGCGCCCAAGCCGAACAGCTGACTGCTTTTGTGAATAATATCTTAAATGTTGCCCGCGTCGATGACGACCAGCTGGAACTGCACCTGGAAGAAGAGAACTGGCCGGCCGTCCTTAAGAGTTCGGTCAACGCGCTCAGCTTGCAAGCCAAAGTCCGCGGCATCACCCTGCATTGTAAGCTGGCGACCAATCTGCCGACGGTCGGCGTCGATCGCCTGAGTATCCAGGAAGTAATCAGCAACCTGATTGATAATGCCATCAAGTACAGCGGCACCAGCAAGGTTATCAACATCGATGCCCATGTAACCAGTGATGGCCTGGTAGAAACTACCGTCCAGGATTTCGGCGTTGGCATCCCAAACAACATCATGCAACATCTGTTCACTAAGTTTTACCGTGACCACCGCAACCGCGCCCAAATCGGCGGCACCGGCCTGGGGCTATACCTCAGCAAAGCCATTGTCGACGCCCATGGCGGCAGCTTGTCGGTGCGCAGCAAGCCGGGCCAGGGCAGTACCTTCGGCTTTACGCTTATCCCATATTCTAAGCTGGCCGAGGAAAAGAAGCGCACCGGCGATAAAGAGATTGCCCGCAGCGCCCACGGCTGGATCAAGAACCACTCGCTGTACCGCCGCTAACTTGGTACACTATGCTTATGCCCGATCAACCGCAACAGCCCCAATCCCAACCCGCCAGCGGCCGCACCGTCCTATGTATTGAGGACGAACATTTCATCGGCGAGCTGTACGCCCGCGCTCTAAATAACGGCGGATACAAAGTCACTACCATCGCTGACGGCGTGGAAGGCCTAAAAGCCGCTGAAACTAACCAGTACGATATCATTCTGCTCGACCTGATGCTGCCCAACATGACCGGCATCGAGATCCTGCGCCGCCTTCGTGATCCGGCCCGACCTAGCCCCATCCGCTCCAAAATTATCATCACCACCAACTTGGAACAGCGCGACGACGTGCGCGGCGAGATTGAAAAACAAGCCGACGCCTACCTGGTCAAAGCCGAACTCACACCCCACGAACTAGTCGACTTCATTGATAAGATTAAATAAACAATTCTTGGTGACCTCACGGGGAATCGAACCCCGATTGCCAGGATGAGAACCTGGTGTCCTAGCCGTTAGACGATGAGGCCAAAGTCTATAGCCGCAACATCGTATCACATCTGTTAGCTGGCCGTCCAGGCGGGAGCGTAGCCAAACCAGCACGGTTATGGTACTTTATGTATATAGCATAGGCGGAGGCAACACTTTATGGCACAAGGACAAACGATAGAAGTTTTCAATGACCCGGAAGCTTTGAGCGAGCGAGTGGCTAGTTACCGCGACTATATAGGTGATGACATAGTAATCTTAGCGGAACTCGGCGGTGGAGCATTGCGTTTCGCTAGCGCGGCTTTTCCTGAGGCCGATACGGACACTATCTACGCCCAGCGCAACGAGCGCGAGGAAGAAGGCCGGGGCCCGCATTTCGACATTTATAACAAAGGTCTTAGCAATGACTATCCCTGGCTTGGCGTTTACAATCTAGCTGGCTCCTGTACCGTATCGGCGGCCGTGATGCCTGATAAATTAGCCGAGGAATACGCCAGGCTCTACCCCAAACCGACCGATGAAGCCTACGATGCGCGCCGTCAATTTGGCGCCATTGTCCTTAGTTCATCCTCCACCTCAGTCCGCACTGGCACCATCAAGCCCGACACCGGACTAATTTTGCCGCAAAGCAAGGACGGACCGCACATTATTCACGAAGTAGTGCCAGAAGACCCGG
>CAYRVE010000112.1:0-2575 GCA_964427685.1 uncultured Candidatus Saccharibacteria bacterium
AAAACGTATGGCGACGGCGAAATGGGCTCGGCGTTGAGCCGTGTCAGCCTGCACGTAGAGCCGAAGGAATTCGTGATCGTGGTGGGGCAGAGCGGCGCCGGTAAAACGACATTACTCCGATTATTAACTCGTGAGGAGCGGCCCTCGTCAGGCAAGATTATCGTTGGCGGCGTGGACTATGACAAATTAAAAGACAAAGATATTCCGCTGCTCAGGCGCAAAATTGGCACCGTTTTTCAGGACTTTAAACTGTTGCCGAATAAGACGGTGTTCGAGAACGTGGCTTACGCGCTGGAAGTGGTCGGCGTCAGCAACCGCGAAATCCGCCACACCGTGCCAAAAGTCTTAAATATCGTCAACCTGAAGGGCAAGGAAAAAAACATGCCGCGGGAGCTGTCCGGTGGCGAACAACAGCGGGTGGCAATTGCCCGGGCAATTGTGCGCCAGCCGCGCATCCTGATAGCCGACGAGCCAACCGGCAACCTCGATCCAAAGCACGCCTGGGACGTCATGAAGGTGCTGGAAAAGATTAATCGCTACGGCACGACCGTATTGCTGACGACGCATAACGTTGAAATAGTTAACAAACTGCAACGCCGGGTGGTGACCATCAAAGACGGCAAGGTTGTATCTGATAAAGCTAACTCAGGGTATAAGGTCTAGCCATGAAGAGTAGCCGGTTTGTAACTCTGTGGCGGATTATCCATACGGGTATAGTTAATTTTATCCGCAACGCCAGCCTAGCTATTGCCGCTATGGCAGTTATGGTCGTTACGCTGACCATCGTGCTGTTCTCAATCATCACCAACGCCACGTTTACCAATACGATTGCCCAGATTACCAACAAGATTGATGTCTCAGTTTTTTTGAAAGACAGTGATTCGCCGGCCCAAACCAAACAGCTAATCGGCCAGCTCCAAAAATTACCAAATGTTAAAAGTGTGTCGTATTTGAATAAAGAACAGGCCTTGCATCAGTACCAGGCCCAGAACGCTGGAAACGCGCAGTTGCTGACAGCTATTAACGAAACCTCTAATCCTTTGCCGGCGACTATCTTAGTGAAGCCGATAGACCTTAACAGAATCGGCGACATTAAGACTTTTCTGAGCAAGCCGTCAGTAGCCAAACTGCAATCCGACCAGCCGAGTTATAGCGGCGACCGCAAAGAGGCTATTGATAAAATTACGCATGCTACTAATGTGCTGCGCGAAATTGGCATTATTACGGTGATTGTCTTCGCTGTTATTTGCGCGCTGATAATTTTCAATACCATCCAAATGGCCATCTTTAACCGCCGCGACGAAATCCAGATTATGCGTCTGCTGGGCGCCAGCACCGGTTATATCCGGGGGCCGTTCGTGGTGGAGACGATTATTTACGGTATTTTGTCGGCCGTCATCTCGGTACTTATTGTCAACGCGGCATTTTTGGCATCCAGTAACGCCTTGCAGGCTAGCAGTTTGGGCTTGCTGGACATCAACTATGCCAGTACCTACTTTGGCGCTCATTTTTGGGAACTTTTGGCTATGCAGCTTGTGCTTGGTATAGTATTAGGAGCGGTATCATCTACCATCGCGACCCGCCGCTACCTCAAATTCAAAACGAAATAGAGAGATTTATCAAAATGGAGCAAGGGGAGTAAGACCTCAGTTTAAAGACACTCTGTTAATTAAGGAGGGTACACATACTTGATGAAGCATGTTATATTAGGACTTAGCATAAACAAAATAAAAAATATGCCAAAACAAAATCAAACGGGAACCGGTCGCATTATGATATTACGCGCTCTAGCGATTACGCTGGCAGTGGCGGCTGTTATTGGCGGCGCTTCAGTGGCGCACGCTGATAAGTATGACGCGGCTATCAACGCCCTGAGCGCCCAAAACGCTGCCTCACAAGGCGTCTTGAACGGCTTGGAGACCCAGGCTGGCAGCTACCAGGCTGTTATTGGTCAGCTGCAAACCCAGATTGACGCTATCCACAGCCAGCTGGCAGTCAGCCAGAGCCAGCAGGCCCAGCTGCAAACCCAGATTGAGGCTGACAAGCAGGAAATTGCCGCGAAAAAGGCTAGCCTGTCTGATGACATCAAGACCATGTACGTTGACGGACAAATGTCGACTATAGAGGAGCTGGCTACCAGCAAGAACCTTAGCGATTATGTTGATAAAGAAGAGTACCGTACCACCGTTCAGAATCAGCTGGACGCCAAGATTAAAGAAATTGCCAGCTTACAGGCAGAATTACAGACCAAGAAAGAAAAAGTTGACCAACTGGTGACCTCGCAGCAGGCCCAGAATGCCCAATTAGCTAGCGACCAGGGCCAGCAGATCCAACTACTGTCTTACAATGAGGGCCAGCAATCGGCCTATAACGCCCAGATTAGCTCTAACTCCAGCCAAATCTCTTCATTGCGGCGCCAGCAGATTGCCGCTAACTCGCGCTTTAGCAGTGGCAGCAGCGTTGGCGCGCCGGGCAGTGGCCCGACTTGCGGCGGCGGCTATCCGGGCGTGTGGTGCAATGCTCCGCAAGACTCTATCATCGACAGCTGGGGCATGTATAACCGCGAATGCAGATC
>CAYRVE010000113.1:0-2570 GCA_964427685.1 uncultured Candidatus Saccharibacteria bacterium
CACTGGTTAACCTAAACGGGCAAGTAATCGGCATAAATACGGCGGTGGCCGGCGGCGCCCAGAACATCGGCTTCGCTATCCCAATCAACGATGTTAAGGGGCTGATTGAGCAGGTTGCCAAGACCGGCAAATTCGCCCGGCCGTATCTAGGCGTGCAATATGTTCAGTTGACTGGTGACGTTGCTAGCCAGTTCAAGCTAAGCGTCCAAAATGGCGCCTTTATCGCGCCCAGCAACGATCCATCCAGCCCCTCGGTGATACCGGGCACGCCAGCGGCTAATGCCGGCTTGCAAACCAACGATGTTATTACGGCGGTCAACGGCACTAAAATCGACCAGGCGCACTCCCTGACAGCCCTTTTAAGCCAGCACCAACCGGGCGATAAGATCAGCCTGACGGTTCTTCGCGGCGGCAAGACGCTGCACATAAACGTGACTCTCGGCACCGCGCCAACCGGCTAACATCTGTTAATTTTTGTGTTCAACCGGCTTTTTGATGATTTTTCACCCATGCTTTAATGATTTTTTAAGCTCTTTGGGCTGCCATACCTCGAAACAGACGTATGTACTTTATATATAGAATCTATATACCGGCGCTAGATGCGTGGACAAAACTACCGTGAACTGAGCCATAAAAACAATTTTAGGCGACTATCTTGAAAACTTGGATAAAGTCATCGGTCTCGGCTAACTGGTAGCCAGACTGCTTAGCGATCTTAGCTAAACCATCATGCTGAGGGGGCAAGGACTCGGTCAAAATAAACAACGGGCGTTTTTGACTCATTTTGACCTGGCCAAACAATTTCCTATAAACATCCAGGCCGTCTGGCCCGCCGAAAATAGCAATCTCTGGTTCATGTCCGGCGGCCTCATTCACCTTATGGCTATCAGGCACGTAGGGCAGGTTACAAAGTAGTACGTTGTTGTCTTGACCGGAGCATTCCAGCAAATCACTCCCGATAACTTGAACGTCCGTAGTATATTTATCTACGTTATTTTGAGCAATTTTGAGTGCGTTGGTATCGATTTCTAGTAACTCAACCCGGGTGTCCGACAGCTCCAATTTAGCCGTAATACCCAATGCACCCGAGCCAGCACCAACATCCGCAATTCGTGGCTCAGCGGGCCAACTAGGCGATTTTGACAGCTTTTTGAGCAAGTCGATCATAGTCTCCGATTCGGGCCGGGGTTCCAGCACGGCAGGCGTAATTATGAACTCCCGGCCGTAAAATTCAGTTTTTTTGCGCAGGTAGGCCAGCGGCTCATGCTCAGCTCGGCGTTTGAGCAACTTTGTGAGTTCAGCCAACTCGCTTGGCGACAATTTATGGTCACTATGTGCCAACAGCCACGCCCGATCCCGGCCGGTCACGTCTTCAAGCAAAACCAGCGCGTCCAGCCGCGCCGTACCAACGCCGGCCTGTTCAAGTTTTTTGGTAGCTTCTTTTAGCCATTCCCGCGTGTTCATTACCCCAGTGTAACAGCCTCCCATGGTATATTATTTAGTTATGACAGAGGTTAAGCCGCCACAGGATGAATATATAGATAGACTGCCTGCTGACGCAACGGTGGGATTCGTATTCGCGGACTTATATATAAGGGGTGACGCACTAGCCGGGTCGATGGCGTCGGCGGCTGGCAGCAACACCTCTATCCTGAGCGTGGAGCAAAAAAGCTATGTGATGGAATATGGCGACGAAGCATCGGCAGCGGAAAGAGCTCCTGAAGATGAAATAGCCCGCCATGTCAGGACAATCAGGGCGGGCCAACGGTTTAGGATGCGATATCTGTTCTCCCTGGTCGAAGAAGGCCGCGCGAACGAAACATTGTCGCCGCAACCACTGGACGCGCCTATATCAATTGGCGGCTTTAAGGGTAATGAAACGGCCTACGGGAAGTATTATCTTGATCGCCAGGAGGACGATGTGGTCTGCACGGTCGACCACGTCGTAGCCGCAACGCCCGAAGAAGAGCTATTGGGGCAGCACCCCTATGCCCATGAAGAACCATATATCGGCGATATGGTTTATCCGCTCAACACGAAAATGGCGCAATTGGATGGTGATGACCGGAAAAAACTTCGTATCGTCACCACAGCGCTAGATACGGGTATTATTAAGGCCGGCATGTTGCATGCTGGCGCTGATTTTTATGAGATGTTCAATATTGCCAGGCCGGTTCCGCCTGAACCCGCAAAAAGCTCTCTGTTGAGACGGATACTCAACTGGTAATCTTACTCGCCTGACAGCAGGTCGTGCTCAGCGGCTTGCAACTTATCAATCAAATCGTCGATGTCACCATCCATGGCGGCTGGGATGTTTGAGCGGCTGTAACTGATACGATGGTCGGTGATGCGGTCTTGTGGGAAGTTATAAGTACGGATCTTTTCCGAACGGTCGCCGGAGCCAATTAATTTCTTACGGGCATCGGATAACTCGGCTTGTTCTTCGTCGATCTTCAGCTGGAGCAAGCGCGAGCGTAGCACGCTCATGGCCTTGGCTTTATTCTTAATCTGAGATTTTTCGTCCTGGTTGGTGATGACCAGGCCGGTCGGCAGGTGAGTGATGCGGACCG
>CAYRVE010000114.1:0-1144 GCA_964427685.1 uncultured Candidatus Saccharibacteria bacterium
CGCGAGATCGTGCCCGACTTCACTCTGGAGGACGTCTGGGCCCTGCCCGTCGAAGGCGGCGCCGAGGACTTCCCGCAGCTGCTCGCGATGATCGGCTCGCTCAGCCCGGCCCAGTCCGATTCCAGCGCCACCCGCTTTCTCTGGGAGCTGCGCGATCGACTTGGCGCCTGGTTCAAGCTCGGCAGGATCGTCGTCCCAGCCAACGATGGCTCGAGTGCGCCCAAGAGCAAGCTGCCGATCCCGGGGACCGGCGAAACCTCACTGGCCCAGCGGCTACCGGACGACCTGCGCAACACGACCGCAGACCTGGACTTCGGCTCCCTGCCCTTCACTCTCCTCTACCGCACCGACGTCGAGTCCGCTGCCGAGCTTTCCAACCAGACCGTCCACGGCGTGATGCACCTCGCCTGGGCCGATCGGGGAGAGGGCCGCTATCAGGGGCAGATGGCCGTCTACGTCAAGCCCCGCGGCGCGTTTGGCCAGGGATACATGGCGCTGATCAAGCCGTTCCGATACTGGATCGTCTACCCGGCGTTGATGCGGCAGGTCGAGCGGGCCTGGAAGCAACGAGCGCTTCGCGGCTAGCTCTCCGGGGATACCCTGGCGCTCCCTGCTGAAAGCACAGCGGGCCAAGTAGGAGGATGAGCCCTGCGCCTCAGCCCTGGCGCGGCGTCGCCACGACCGACGCCGACACCTTCGGGCAACCGGGGAGCTCCCGTTCTTCGACGTCGACCACGCCTTCGACCCGGTTCGGCGCCACGAAGATCCCTTCGAACGAGGAGCCCCTGGTGTCCCGGACGATCCAGTGCCCGGCCGGGTCGATTTCGAGGTCCGCATTTTTGGCGTGCGAGCCGAAGATGCCGCAGAAGCCCCAGTGGAAGTGGTACCTGGTGTTGATCACGTGGCCCTGCCGCACTCCGAAGTAGACAGGGAGGCCCTGACTCGTTTCGCCCTTCCAACCGCCTTCGACCGGTTCGATCCCGTCGGCCCGGGCGATGCCGACGCCGCTGCCGAGCACGAGCGTGCAGAACAGGACAGTGGCGATCCGCATGGCAAGACATTAGCTCTCCCGAGACCGCTTGCGCAATTGCGGTCAGGAGCCGGGAAACGGCGATTCCCATCAAGTCTTTACCGCCTTTTGACC
>CAYRVE010000114.1:1154-2564 GCA_964427685.1 uncultured Candidatus Saccharibacteria bacterium
CTGCGCCCAAGGTTACGCCGCGATGCTGCTCGTGGACCCAACAGGAAGGCAGCCAATGCCGCAGATACTTGTAGTGACCGATACGCCCCAGGAAATCGGCAGCACCGTCGTATATAGAGAGCGGGTGCTGAGCAGCGACCTGGAGTCGGACCATTTCTCCGGGCAGCTGGTCGAGCGGGTCGGCTGGGCGGTGCGCGACGCCAACCAGCTGGAGCACGAGGCCGAGGTAATCGGACCTGAGCGTTCCGAGGATTGAGGGCAGGCAGGCGTCACCCGGCGCTCGTATTGACGGGCGCCGGGTGATACACAGGTGCGGATGAAGGCGATCTCGATCGGGGCGGGATGAGGCGCCGTCCCAGAGCCAAGCCGCTGAACGCGATCGCGACGCTCGGCGCCGCGGCCCACAACGGGTTCGAGCGCTGGGCGGGCGTCGGCGTCTTCCTCGAGCCGTGGATCGGGCGGCGGGCGACCAACGTGCTCTGGAGCGTCGCCCTGCCGGCCGGCTTCGTCAAAGCGCTGCGGCCCGGCGAGCGCGACGAGCCGCTGCTCGCCTTCAACGCCGGCGTCGCCGTCGCCGGCGCCCTGGTCCACTTCGCCGACTGGCCCTGGTCGCTGCGCTGGGGCGTGCTGCCTTGGCTCGACGAGGCCGAGGGGCTGCCGGAGGAGCACCTGCCCGCCTACAACACGATCCTCTGGGCGTGGCTGCTGACCGGCGCCGGCTCGATCGTCCTGGAGACCCGGCGTGAGCACCGCAAGTACGCGCTGGCCGGCGTCGCCACCGCGCCGCTGCTGCTCGAGTCGGCCCGTCACCACTTCAAGTGGGCGCGCGAGAAGGCAGCCGCGGACCCGAAGCGCTGGAGCCCGATGCTGCTAGCCGAGCCGGGGCCCGCTCCTTGACGAGCGCCTGGCCCGGCGGCGCCCGGGCCTCGATCTCGATCACGGTCGACAACCTCGGCGAGGCGGCGGAGATCGCGCTCGGCCTGCGCGGCGAAGCGGACGAGCTGGGTGGACACCCGTCGGTGACCACGGGCCTGCCGTCGATGCTGGAGCTGCTCGGCGACCTCCCCGCGACCTTCTTCGTCGAGGGGATCAACGCCGAGGTCTACCCGGAGGCACTGGCCGAGATCGCCGCCGCCGGGCACGAGATCGGCTTCCACGCCTGGTGCCACGAGGACTGGGCCGCGCTCGACCCGGACGAGCGCGCGGCGAACCTGGAGCGCGGCGTCAAGGCGTTCGCGGCGCTCGGGATCGAGCCACGCGGGTTCCGTCCCCCCGGCGGGCTCTTCCCCGCCGAGACGCCGGCGCTGCTCGACCGCCACGGGCTCACCTACTGCTCCCCGGCGGGCAGCGCCGAGGGGGTGACGGGACCGGTCGCCGTCCTCCCCTTCGCCTGGCCCGCGGTCGACGTCT
>CAYRVE010000115.1:0-2560 GCA_964427685.1 uncultured Candidatus Saccharibacteria bacterium
GTCGAGGGACTATCCATGCGGCTAGCTGATCAGATTATCGCCGTTAGCCAGCACACCAAGGCTCGCATCGTAGAAGATTATGGAATACCGGCTGACAAGATAGAGGTCGTACACAACAGCATCAACGCCGACGAACTGGCGCCGCTGGAGCCGGACAATGCGTATCGCTACTTGACGCTTATGAAAGGCCTGGGCTATAAGGTGGTGGTGAATGTTGGCCGCCTGACCATCCAAAAAGGTTTGCCAAACCTCTTGAAGGCCATGAAAGCGGTGGTAGAGAACGAACCAAAAACATTGTTGCTGATTGTCGGTAGCGGCGAACAATACCATGAGCTGGTGGAGCTGTCGGCTGAGCTTGGTATTGGCCCGAACGTGCTGTTCGCTGATTTCCAGCGCGGCAAACGCTGGCGCGACGCCTTTGCTATCGGCGACCTGTTCGTTATGCCATCCGTATCCGAGCCGTTTGGATTAACACCTCTAGAAGCTGCCGGTTATGGCACGCCGTCGCTTATCAGTAAGCAATCCGGCGTCAGTGAAGTACTAAAAAACTGCCTAAGGGTTGATTTTTGGGACGTCAGCGAAATGGCCAACCAAATAACGTCCGTGTTAAGAAACGACGCCCTGCGTAATGAACTACGGACAAACGCTTACCAGGAATACCAGCGGCTATCCTGGGGCGCGGCCAGCGAAAAGGTAGCCGAACTGTACGCCGCGCACGCCAGCAGCAGCACTCAGGGGATGGCAGTATGAGCAAAGCTATAGTCCTGTACCTGCACGTCCACCAGCCGTACCGTATCCGGCACTACACGGTCTTTGACAGCGGCGTCCAACACAACTACTTTGACAGCCCATATGACGACCCGGCCAGCAATGAGCGTATTCTCCAAAAGGTGGCCGAAAAATCGTACCTGCCGACCAATGCCAGGCTCTTGCAACTCCTCAAAGATAATCCGGAGTTCAAGCTCAGTTTGTCGCTCTCCGGCATTGTTATCGAGCAATTGGAGCGCTGGTCGCCCAAGGCCCTGCAATCGTTCCAGGACCTTTGCGCCACCGGCCGAGTCGAGATTCTCGACGAGACTTATCACCATAGCCTGGCATTTTTTTATTCGCGGGAGGAGTTCGAGATCCAGGTAGCCATGCACCGTCAAAAAGTCCAAGAAGTGTTCGGCCAGACGCCGCGGGTCTTTCGCAATACCGAGCTAGCCTACAATAACGAGCTGGCCCAGTGGGCCGACCAAGCTGGCTACAAAGGTATCCTTACTGAAGGCTGGGACCCGGTGCTAGAGTGGCGCAGCCCGAATTATGTCTACCGACCAGCCGGCACCGATCAGATTCGCCTATTGATGAAAAATTACCGTTTGAGCGACGATATCGCTTTCCGCTTTGGTGACCACGACTGGAAAGAGTGGCCGCTAACCGCCGACAAATTCACGCACTGGATGAGCGAAGACAAAGACGCCACCAACTTTGATTTATTTATGGATTACGAAACCTTCGGCGAGCACCAGTGGGAGGCCTCCGGCGTGTTTGATTTTCTGGAGAACTTGCCGCGGGAATGGCTCAAAACCGAGGGCAATACTTTCATGACTGTTAGCGAGACGATTGAAAACTTTGAACCAGTCGGCGAGGTTGACGTGACACATATCATTACCTGGGCTGACACAGAGCGCGATTTGTCGGCCTGGCTGGGCAACGCTATGCAGAGTTCGTCCATCCAAGCCCTGTATGATTTAGGCCAACAAATCATCGACACCGGCGACTGGGCGCTGATAGAAGACTGGCGGCGCCTGCAGACCTCGGACCACTTCTACTACATGTGCACCAAATGGTTCAACGACGGCGACATCCACGCCTACTTCAGTCCCTACGAGACACCGTACGAAGCATATATAAACTTTATGAACGTCTACCGCGACCTGCAATCCCGGCTGGCCGGGAAAGGCGTACCGGTTTAGCCATGGGACGAGCAGTCGTACTCAGTAATGGGCAAACTTTCGTAGGGCTTGATGAAAACGGCCTGGTGCACGATTTTTATTACCCTTATGTCGGCCTGGAGAACCTTACCACGGCCCGCTCCAGCCAACACAAAATTGGCGTGTGGGTAAATGACCAGTTTAAATGGACTGATGACGGTTCGTGGGAAGTCCAGGTAGAGTACGGAGATGACGCTATGGTTAGCAAGATTAAACTACACTCCAACGAGCTGGCAATCACCATGGAATTACACGATTACGTCGACATCGAGACAAACTCGCTAATCCGACACATTACTATGACCAACGAGCGTCCGGAAGAACGAGACGTCCGGCTGTTCATGCACCAGGTTTTCCAAATATCGCGGGCTGGCCGGGCGGACACGGCCATTTACGTACCAGACAGCCATTACGTGCTGGATTATAAAGGCCGCTATTCTCTGTTAATTGGCGGCAAATTCGCTGATGGCGAAACTTTTGACCAGTACGCCGTCGGCAACTACGGCATCGAAGGCAAGGCCGGCACCTACCTGGACGCCGAAGACGGCGAATTGTCGGCTAACGCCGTTGAGCACGGCGGCGTCGAT
>CAYRVE010000116.1:0-2549 GCA_964427685.1 uncultured Candidatus Saccharibacteria bacterium
GAGGTGCTTTTGGATCGCATGTTTCAATTCGGCGTCGCGCTCCATCGGCTCGGCCCTGGACGGGTCGGCCAAATGAGATATGAGTTCCGAGGGCGGGATAACACGCTGTTTAGGATCTTCGCGCGCCAGGTAACTCGGAATCCAATAAACTTTCTCGGCGCCGTCAAAACAGTCTTGGTAGTCGTCCAGCATATAGTGCTGGCGGCGATTGGTCAGCGGCTCGTAGACCACCACGACTTTTTGGCCGGTTTCAGCGGCCATCTCAGTAGCCACGCTCATGGCGCCGCGGATTTTCTCCGGCGTGTGGGCGTAATCGCTGTAAAGGTCCGGAATAATTCGCTCCATGCGCCGGGCCAGGCCGGGAAACTTGTTAACCAGCCCAATTAACTTCTCGATCGGTGCTTTTGTAGAGCGGTGCGCGGCCTGTACGGCTAGCCAGGCATCCAGCCGGTTATACTTGCCGAGTAATTTAATGTCGCTGATACGCTCATCGCCGCTGTCTAGAACATTTATAGCCGGGTTGCCTGCCAAGTTCAGGTAATCGGCGTCTTCTTGCCAGAGGAACGTATGGGCGCTCTGCTCGATGAACTCCCGGAAAGCCGCCTGATAGTCCTCGCGGGTCGGAAACAGCTCGTGATGGTCCCAGCTGACGCCAGTGACAAGGCTGATAGCTGGCTCATAAGCCAGAAAGTTGCGGTCAAATTCATCGGCTTCGTAAATAAAATATTGGCTGGAACGGTCAAACTCGCCCATCTCGCCAAAGCTAGTCTTGGCCGGCAACAAGTAGCTGACTGGCTCGTTCAGCTGTTTAAATAACCAAGTAGTCATGGCCGTAGTAGTAGTCTTGCCATGCGTACCGGCAATGGCGATTAGCTTCAGGCCTTGTTCTTTCAAGATTAAGTTCAATAGCTCATCGCGCTTGGAAGTCTTGATATCTTGATCTCGGCAATACAGCAACTCCGGCGCGTCCGGGTTTTCCAGCGGCAGGGCAGAGGTGTATACAAACCAATCAATTGGATGTTTCTGGTGCGCCGCGGCAATGTAATCGCGCTCTTGGCCAATGTGGATATCCGTAATGCCGTGCTTACGAAGATATTGTATATATTGCGAATCTCGCTTATCTGAGCCGGACACTTTGTAGCCGGCCTGGTGGGCAATCTGCGCCAGCGGCCCTATACCCGCGCCTCCAATTCCGGAGAAGTATAAGTGCATACATATAGGGTACAGCTTGGCAAGATGAGCGTCCAGCTGAGATAATGCCTGTACCGTGAACAAACGCACACTGCATCACACCTGGACAAAACTACGTCTTATCAAGCCGTGGTACCTGCTCGCCCTGGCTGTTATCACTACGCTAATATGCGTTTTTGCTCTACGGGCCAACAACGAACATATGGTCAAACTACGCAATGACGTCTACTCAGCCGACAAGAATAATACGGATGTCGCCGCCGCGCTGAAAAATCTACAATCATATGTAACCGCGCACATGAACACCAACCTGGACAGCGGCCAAAACGCTGTCTATCCGCCTATCCAGCTTAAGTACACCTATCAAAGGCTGGTGGCCGCCCAAAATCAGGGTATCGGATCCAATCAGCTTTACACTGATGCTCAGCACTATTGCGAGCAACAAGATTCAGTAGACTTTTCGGGTCATAACCGGGTTCCCTGTATAGAACAATATGTGCAGTCTCATGGCGGAGGCCAAGCCCCAGCCACAAATATCTCCGACGCGCTCTATAAGTTCGACTTCGTCTCGCCACAGTGGTCGCCAGATCTGGCC
Source organism: uncultured Candidatus Saccharibacteria bacterium (assembly GCA_964427685.1). Classification (GTDB taxonomy): domain Bacteria; phylum Patescibacteriota; class Saccharimonadia; order Saccharimonadales; family UBA4665; genus JARIHC01. The sequence continues at coordinate 1,787 of CAYRVE010000116.1, forward strand.
GGCTGGAGTTTAGTAGCCGCCGTCTTATGCTGGCTGCTATTTATTGCAAGCTTAGTAGTCAAGCTTTGGTTTAAGCATTACGTTGCTTAAGCCTGTTGCCGAGATAGTTTAGTGACCGCTGGTTGAGGGAGTAGAGCTGGAACTACCGGGCGAAGGACTGGCGCTCTGGGCATTGTTGGTGCTGCTCGAGCTAGATTGTTTGGTGCCTTGATCAACACACTTCAAGCCACTCGGGTTGTCTTTCTCGAAGGCAACGACCGCTTTGGCGACTTTTCCGTCAGGCTGTAGATTCTCCCAGAAAGTAACCTGGCTGGTATTAATGACCATCTGGTCGTACGGCTGGTGGATTTCACAACCCAGCTTCACCAACTCAAGGTTATTGCTGTTTGTGCTTGACGAAGTAGACGACCCAGTAGCGCTGCCGGTAGCCTGCAGATAGTAAATGTCCGTAAGTACCAGATAATTATTGTTTATTTTCTGGATATGGCCAAAATAAGCCTGCCCATTGTTCAGCGAAACAACCTGTAACTTAGAAGTATCCACAAAGTTATTCTGATTGGTATTGCCGCTAAAACCAATGAAGGTTACCAGTGCTACTAAAAGTATCGCGACGGCAGCTACAATAGCCGCTACGCCTAATCGGCCCCACTTGTTACGATCACGCTTCTTTTTAGGCGATTCGGGCGCGACGGCGTTAGCACTAGGCGCTGTTGTTTGTGACGACTGCCTGTTGTGGTTAGTAAAATCCATACTATCTTCTCCA
>CAYRVE010000117.1:0-2541 GCA_964427685.1 uncultured Candidatus Saccharibacteria bacterium
GAAGCAATGGGAAGCCGATAATACCTTCCAAAAAAGTCTGCAAAACAGGCAAGGCGGGTCGGTTTTCAGTTTCTATGACGGGCCGCCGTTCGCCAACGGCACGCCGCACTATGGCCATTTGCTCCAGACCACCATTAAAGACACCGTTACCCGTTATAAAACCATGCGCGGCTACTACGTGCCGCGGCGTATCGGCTGGGATACGCACGGTTTGCCGGTGGAATATGCCATCGAGAAAGAGCACGGCTTCAAGGGCAAGCAAGACATTATCGCTTATGGCATCGACAAATTTAATGCCGAATGCCGCAAATCGGTCTTCAAATACAAAGATATCTGGGAGGCCATGTTTCACCGCGTGGGACGCTGGGCGGATTACGAGCATACCTACGCCACCCTAGACGAAAGCTACATCGAAAGTGTTTGGAACGTCTTTCAAACCATCTATAACAAAGGGCTGGTCTATAAGGACTTCCGCAGCGCGCCGTACTGTCCGCGCTGTGCCACGCCGCTCAGCAACTTCGAGCTCAACCAGGGCTACCAGGACAATGTTGAGGATCCCAGCCTATTCGTTAAGTTTAAATTAACAGATGAAGACGCCTACCTGCTGGGCTGGACCACGACGCCGTGGAGCTTGCCGGGCAATGCTGCCATCGCCGTCAAACCGGATGCCGAATACGTCTACGTGGAGCTAAAAGATGACGAGGGTCGGACCGAAACTGTCGTGCTGGCCCGCGCCCGGCTGGAAGCCCTCAACGTCGAGACCTACAAGATCACCAAAGAGCTGCATGGCCGCGACCTAGTGGGCAAGAGTTACGAACCGCTGTTCAAACTTACTAATCTGGATAACACCGATAATCTTTACAAAATCTGGCCGGCCGAGTTTGTCAGCACCGAAGATGGCTCCGGTGTGCTTCATGTGGCGCCGGCCTTTGGTGAGGACGACCTGCGCTTGGGCAGAGAACACGATATCCCTGTTATTCTCAGCATCGACGACAACGGCAAAGTCAAAACAGACATGGGTCTGCCAGAAGAGTTCGCCGGCAAGTTCTTCAAATCGGCCGACCAGCCGATCATCGCCCATTTGACCAAAGAGAACAGGGTCTACGCCGCCGAAACTATCAAACATACCTATCCGTTCTGTTGGCGCTGCGACACGCCGCTATTGTACTACGCCACCGACTCCTGGCTGGTCAAAGTAACAGAGGTCAAAGACCAACTCATTAAAGACAACCAACAGATTAACTGGGTGCCCGGTCATATCAAAGACGGCCGTTTCGGCAAGTGGCTGGAAAACGCCCGCGACTGGGCCATTAGCCGCAACCGTTTCTGGGGTGCGCCGCTGCCGGTCTGGGTAACCGATGATGGCGAAATCACCGTTATTGGCAGTGTCGAGGAGCTCAAAGAAAAGGCTATCGACCCCAGTAAAATCGCTGATTTGCACCGGCCGTACATCGACGATATCGAAATTAAGACTGATTCCGGCAAGATCGCCAAGCGCATCCCCGAAGTTTTTGACTGCTGGTTTGAGAGCGGCGCCATGCCATACGCCCAAGACCACTATCCTTTTGAAGATAAACAGGGGTGGGAAAAGCGTTTCCCGGCTGACTTTATCGCCGAAGCCGTCGACCAGACCCGCGGCTGGTTCTACACCTTGCACGTGCTGGCCACGGCGCTGTTCGACAAACCGGCTTTCCAGAACGTCATCGTTAGCGGTTGGATTGTGGCCGCCGACGGCGAAAAACTCAGCAAGCGCAAGAAGAACTACGCGCCAATGGATGACATTTTTGACCAGTACGGCGTTGACAGCATGCGCTTCTTCATGGCCAGCAGCCCTCTAGTCAACGGTGAGGACACTCGTTTTAGCACGGATTTCCTGCGCGACGTCCAGCGCAAGATTTTCATGACGCTCAACAACATCTTCAGCTTTTATAAGCTGTATGCCGATGTGGACGGCTATCAGCCTTCAGAACCGCTCTCAGAGCCCCACAGCGACAATATTCTGGACCAATGGATGCTATCTCGACTTAATGAAACAATCACTAATGTCACTAAAGCTATGGACGAGTATCGCCTGGACCGCGCCGCCCGGCCGATCCAAGATCTTTTAGATGATACTTCCAACTGGTACGTTCGCCGCAGCCGCCGCCGCTTCTGGAAGAGCGAAGACGATCAGGATAAACAGCAGGCCTACGCCACTCTGCATTACACCTTGCTCCGTCTCTGCCAATTGCTAGCCCCATTCTCGCCATTCCTGCCCGACCACCTCTGGCAGCAGCTGGCGGAAGGCACTGATTTACCGAGGTCCGTCCACCTCAGCGACTGGCCTGAACCGGGTAAGGTCAATGAAGAACTGATTGATGAAATGGCTAAAGCCCGTGGCTCTATCGCTGACGGCCTGGCCCAGCGCGCCGAATCCAAAATCAAAGTTCGCCAGCCACTCCAATCTGTTACGGTGCCCGAATTGCCGGATACTTACCAAGAAATTATCACCGAAGAACTTAACGTTAAAGAAGTGAAATGGGGCAAGGAAGTTAAGCTGGA
>CAYRVE010000118.1:0-2528 GCA_964427685.1 uncultured Candidatus Saccharibacteria bacterium
GACCGTCGCCCTGACCGCCTACCAGCTGGGAGCCCGCATCCCCCTCTGAGCGGCCGCTAGAGAATCTCCGGCGAGTGCCCGCCGGCATCTGGCCCCGCCTGCTGCTCCTCAGCCGAAGGATGCAGGATCCCGGTCGCGACACTCCATCCTTCTCGCCTGCCGAGCACAGTCACCGCACCCACGTAGAGAAGTTCCCCGACGGTCATCACCCCGCGCACCGCGATGGCGATCAGCGAGCCGACCGCGAAGCTGCCTCCCACGGCCGCCTTGACCGCCCAGGCGAAGGCGGCGTCGCGGACGCCGAGGCCGGCGGGGGCAACCAGGGTCACCAGCGCCGCGAAGTAGCCGATCGCCTGCGCCGAGCCGACCAGGAGCACGTCGCCGAAGGGGATCGAGGTGACCGAGCGGGCGACGCAGTAGATGCCGAACGCGACCACGACCCAGTTCAGCGAGTAGAAGACGATCAGGGAGAGCACCCCGCGCAGCGAGATCACCTCCGGCAGCGGTTCGCGGCCGAAGGCCTTCAGGGCGCGATTGGCCAACGGACCGAAGACGCGCGGGTGCAGGAGGACGATCGCCGCCGGGATCAACAGCAGCACCGCCCAGCGGATCGGCTGCCCCTGGAGATCCGGGTGGTTGATGATGAAGTAGGCGGCGACGACGATTGCCGAAGTCGCCGAGATCGCCTGTTCGTAGACGATGCTGGCGATCGTGATCCGGCGCGGCACCCCGGCCCGCTCCGAGAGCAGCACCCGCCCGAGCACGTAGAGGACGCTGCCCGGGACGTAGCGCGCAAGCAACGGCTGACCCCAGGCGACCTGGGCGCGGCGCAGCCCGATCGGGTGACCGAGGAAGCGCAGCGTGAAGTCCCAGCCGAGGGCGCTGAAGACGAAGAAGAGAGGCAGGATGATGATCGCCGGGATCAACCAGGCGACGTGGAAATTGACCCCTTCGTTCTGGATCTCCGACCACTGGTCGATGACGGTGAGGACCAGGAAGCCGAAGATGAGCACGGCCAAGCCGACCTGAAGGGCAAGGCGAACCCGGCGGCTTCGCGGCGGCTTGGTCCCGAATTTCGCCCCCGCCTCGCCGATCCGGTGCAGAAGTGGTTGGCTCTGATCCACGTCTCTCGCACCTTATTGACGAGACAAGCGCCTGCGGTGGCGGCTCTCCTCTCGAGCCTGTTGCCGGCGTTTGGGATAGTCACCCGATGGGTGAGTTCGAGCTGTTGGCGAAGCTACGGGAGCGACTTCCCCCGCCGGGGCCGCGGGTCCTGGTCGGGAGCGGCGACGACGCCGCGGTGACCCTGCCCGGCGGCGCGACCGCGACCTCCGTCGACGCCCTCGTCGACGGGGTCCATTTTCGCCGTGGCCAGGCGACGCTGGCCCAGATCGGCCGCAAGGCTCTCGCCACCGCGCTCTCCGACCTGGCGGCAATGGGTGCGGAGGCCGGCGAGGCATATGTCGTCCTCGGGGCGCCCGAGAACCTCAGCGAGGACGAATGCCTGGAGCTGGTCGACGGGATCGTCACGCTGGCAGCCGAGACCGGCACGACCCTGGCCGGTGGCGACGTCACCCGTGCCCCGGCTCTCACCCTCGCCGTGACCGTCGTCGGCCACGCGGCAAGCGCCGAGCTCCTGATCGGCCGTAGCGGTGCCCGGCCGGGAGACGTCTTGGCGTTGACCGGGGAGATCGGCGGCGCTGCGGCCGGGCTTCTACTGCTCGAACGTCCAGAGCTGGGCGCGGGAATCTCGACAGAGACCGCGGCGAGGCTGCGGCTTCGCCAGCTCGAGCCGGCGCCGCGTCTGCAGGCCGGACGCGCGCTCGTCGCGGCGGGAGCACGAGCGATGATCGACCTCAGCGACGGGCTCGGTGGCGACGCGGCCCACCTCGCCGCCTCGAGCAGCGGCGGGATTCGGATCGATGCCGCGTCGCTGCCGATCGCGGACGGGGTCGCGGCGGTAGCCGCCGCCGGCGGCCTCGACCCGCTGCGGCTGGCGGCATCCGGGGGCGAGGACTACGAGCTGCTGGCAGCCCTGGAGCCGGATTCGCTGGCCAAAGCCGTGGCGGGGGTAACCGGGACCGGAGAGGCAAGGCTGACGCCGGTCGGCGAAGTGGTCGCCGGCGCGGGAGTCGAGATCAGATTGTCGGGCGGGGGGCTGCTGGAGCCGGAGGGGTTCGACCAGCTGAGCCCACCGCGGAGCCGACGATCAGCAGCTCCCTGACCCCGCGCCGCTGCAGCATCGCCGCCGCGACCCGGGAGGGATCGGGCCGGTAGTGACCGGCCTCGACAAGGCTTTTTAGTTGCTGTGCCTGCATCGCATTCTTTATCGGCCCGGGATCGCAGATCCTTAGTTCTGGGTACTCGCACATGCGTCCAAGGGCCGTCTCGCACTACCCTTCAGTTGTGGCTAACGGGACGGCCCGCATTCTCCTCGTCGACGACGAGCAGTCGATTCAGACGCTTTTGAGCTATCCGCTGCGCAAGGATGGCTATCACGTCACGTCCGCGCTCGACGGCGGCGAGGC
>CAYRVE010000119.1:0-2525 GCA_964427685.1 uncultured Candidatus Saccharibacteria bacterium
TCCGTGTTCTTGAAAGGCATGTCGAAGCCCTCTCCTCGGCACGCATTGAGCTTGAGATGTAGCCCATTCACTATGCCGGCCATATTGACGTAGTAGTGCTGGTAGTGAATCTCGAACGCCGGGATGCTGCCCATCAGCGTGTTCGCGATGGCCACCGAGTTCAGAGTCGCTACCTGATACTCGTAGAAGAAACTCAGGTTTACGCCGACGTCAGTCGCGTTGAACGTGTACGTGCCGGTTGTCTCGTTGACCGAGTACTGACCAACCGCCGGGCCAGACAGGACTCGCGCGAACTGGACTCCGTTCGATGCGTAGAATACGCCGAGATCCTCGATGGCCGTCGCGTGGCCTACCGGGTTGGTCACGGTCACCGTGGTCGCGCAGATGTGTTGCTCCGGTAGTCCGTTGACGACCACCGAGATCTGCTTTCCAGCCAGCGGCGTGACGGTCTGCCCAAAGAGCAGGTCGTTCATCAGCCCAATTTGCAAACGAGCGAACTTGACCTTGCCGCTGATCTTGAGCTCCGCGCCGGCCGCGTCGACCGCGACCTTGAACTGGCCCATCAGCGTTTTGATTTCTTGCTTCATAGAGAAATCAAACGACTGCGCGATGCCGAGATAATCCGGCGTCGGGTTGGCGATGTCCGTTCTGCGGGCGAAGATGTAGCCAAGACCGAATGTGTCTACAGACATGGTGAGTGTTCCTCGTGGGGGCTATCGGGCCCGAGTTGGCGGCGTGCTTGGATTCAGCGTCGAAGACTTCGACGACAGCGACGGATTGACCGAGGCCGTCGTTGCCGAAAGATTGGGATTGAGCGTGGTCGCGTACGCCGACAAGTTCGGATTGAGCGCTCCGGTCGTGTCTAGGATCGGAACAACCGGCCGCGTCAGCGTGAGCAGCACGGTCTCGGCGCCCGTGCGCGTCACCGTGTCGAACGGGACGTGAATGCTCTCGGAGATGCTCCGAAACCCGTGGTAGACACGCAGCAGCGTGTCGAACGGCGCCCCGATTGACTCGGCGATGGCGCCAATGCGATGCCGAGGCGATACCTGCGAGACGGAGTCGGACGGGGCCGCGACGGCTTCCGCCAGAGACCTCGCCCCAATGAAAGCGCGGGCGATAGCGTCGGCCGGAGCCCCGATGCTTTCGGCGAAGCCGCGGAATGCGTGGTCGCTGCGAATGATGGCGTCGACCGGTCCTCCCACGGACTCGGCGATGGCGCGGGCGACAACCGCCGCTCGAGTGACGGAGTCCGACGGGCCTGGGACGGATTCGACGATGTTGCGCCCGGTGGCGGCGGCTCGCGCGATGGCGTCGGTAGGGGCGCCAACGGCCTCGGTCGTGGCCCGCGCTGTCGTGTAGACACGGGCCGGACTGTCGCTCGGGCCGGATACCGCCTCGGCCACTTGCCGGCCGTACGCTGCTCGGCGCGCGATGGCGTCGGTGGGGCCGGCGACGGACTCGGCCAGGCTTCGGGCGCCTGCCATGGCCCTAGCCACTGCGTCGGAAGGGCCCGCGACAGACTCGGCCAGACTGCGGCCGGCCGACGCGGATCTAACGAGCGCGTCGCTGGGAGCGACTATGCTTTCGGACGTCGAACGAGTCCACGGTGTGAACCGGGAGACGGAGTCGCTCGGCGCCGCGATGCTTTCGGTGATGTTTGGACGCGTGCCGTGGAAGGCTCGGGTTACCGCGTCGGTGGGGCCGGCGACGGACTCGGCGAGCGCGCGGACGTTGACGAGTAACCGTGAGATTGCGTCGCTCGGGGCGACAACGCTCTCGGATAGGCTCCTGGCGCCGCCGATGTACGCGCGCGCGACGGCGTCCGATGGCGCGACGACGCTTTCGGCAATAGCTCGTTGGCCTATGTAAGCCCTGGCTATCGAATCGCTTGGCGCCGCGATCGCCTCGGCATTCGATCGCCGGTAGACAACGGCGCGCGCGATCGAATCGCTTGGAGCGACGACGGACTCCGATACCGACCGCGTCCACGGGACGAATCGGGCGACTGAATCCGATGGGGCCACTACGCTTTCGGCGATGGGCCTGGCGCCGACGTAGGCTCGAGCGACCGCGTCGCTTGGGGCGGCGATCGACTCGGATACGCTTCGGAGCTTGGACTTGACGACGGCGACCGCGTCGGACGGCGCCGTGATGCTTTCGGCAATGCTACGGGCAGTGGCATAGGCCCGTGTGAGCGAATCGCTCGGGGCGACGACCGATTCCGTTATCGAGCGGGCCCCCACGAACGCGCGCGCAATGGCGTCGCTTGGCGCCGTGACCGATTCGGCGATGCTTCGAAGACGGGCCAGAACACGAGTGACCGAATCGCTCGGCGCGGCGACGGACTCCGCAATGGCGCGGGCGCCGTGGTAGACGCGGGAGACAGCGTCGGTGGGAGCAACAACGCTCTCGGCAATACCGCGGGCGCCAACGGCTTGGCGAGATACCGCGTCGGACGGGGCAACGATCGACTCCGCGATGCTTCGTGCCCCGGCGAAGGCCCTGGAGACCGCGTCGCTTGG
>CAYRVE010000120.1:0-2514 GCA_964427685.1 uncultured Candidatus Saccharibacteria bacterium
CTATCCGCGGCATGCTACCTGTTAATAAGCTGCGCGACGAACGCTTGCAGCGTCTCAAAGTCTACGCTGGCGCCGAGCATCAGAACGAAGCCCAAAAACCGCAACCCATATCAGTAAAGGATGGTAAGTAAAATGGCTAAAGACTCATATTTTTACGCTTTAGGTCGCCGCAAGAGCTCAACGGCACGTGTTCGTTTGCAGGGCGGCAAAGGCACCATTACTATAAATGGCAAAACAGCTGCCGAATACTTTGCCGACAGTAAGTACCTGCTCAACAAGTTGCAGCAACCGTTTACCGTACTAGACCAGGAGAATAAGTTCGACATTAGCGTTGTTGTCAGCGGCGGCGGACAAGACGGTCAAGCCGAAGCCATCCGGTTAGGTATCGCCAAAACACTGGCTATTATGAATGAAGATCTGAAAAGCACTTTGAAGCGTGCTAATCTTCTGGGCCGCGATTCTCGCGAGAAAGAACGCAAAAAGTTCGGTCTCAAAGGCGCCCGCAAACAGCGCCAGTTCACCAAGCGTTAATTGCCCTAGTCTATAGGCGAATTATCGACGGTGACGTTTTCAACTGATGCGGCCTCAATTTCTTGCAAGTCAGGGTCGCTACAAATTTTAGCGGCATTGGGACAAATATACGGATAGCGCACCGGAAAACTATAGGTTATTCCGAGGGCGTTTCCGCGACTGTTTTTATACACCTGCTTAACACCGGTAAAAGTGGAGCGTCCGGAATCGTCAGTAAAAGAATTGCCAATGTCTGAGATTTGAACCTGGCCAGATGGTTGATAGCCTCGTTGGGCCAGATTGGCTGTAACCTCATCTCTCAGCTGATTATATGGAGTATTGACCTGGAACGAAGCGGTGGCTGAAACACTGCTCGGTACTCCGTCGATGCAGTCATTATTGCCATCGGCAGTTGCGTGCGTGCGTTGGCCGCTAAGTATCACAAGCTTATCCATGGCTGCTGTTTGACGTTGCTCCTCGGCTTGAACTTCTTGACGGGTATGTGATGGATTGCAGGCTGCCGTAAAAAAACTGGCTATCAGTAGCATCCAAATGGCAAAGACCAAACTGGCTATCCCGAGCGCGGCTAGCATGATGATCCCAAGGATTTTCAGGCGCCGCGGGCTCTTTTTAGGCGCTGGGTTGCTAGCGGGTGTATTGGCTTCGGGTACCTGAAGGAGCGGAGATGCTGTGGGAGTTTGCTGAACTGGCAGAGGGTTCGAGCCATTATTTTTGTTGTCCATAATAATTCTGTTCTTACCGTAACATACAAATATACAGGATGTGAATATTTGACAGCAGCTTGTCCGGGTGCTATATTAACCGTCATGTCAACAACGCAGAGCAACCAGTTTTGGTTTACACGCTTTACTCGAGGCGGTAAGTTTGCGTCTGCATAAATAATATTTAGCAAGCAACATAAACCGTCTCACGCAAGGCGGTTTTTTAATACTATGAAAGAGAATTAAGGAAAATATCATGACACCCGAGACAGCACTAGCATCCGACACGTCAATTTTAGAGGAAGCCGAGCGGATTAAGCACGAAATACTCAGCCTCCAGGAAGTTGCTACTGATGCGACTGTTGGTGCCAACGAAAGCGTTCACCAACTGGTCCGGCCAAAACTTGGCTATCCCAAGGCGGACGAAGTCTACGTTGGTGATTTAATAGATACCAATATCGGCCAGCCAGAGCCAATTGTAACGCCTAGTAGCCTAGTAACAGTACTGCCGATATCGGCCCAATCGGCCGAAACAACTCGCGATAGCCGAAAAGCTATAGGCGACATCCTGCACGGTGATAATCAGCGCTTAATTGCTATCGTTGGTCCATGTTCCGTCCATGACCCAGAGGCGGCCCTTGAGTACGCAGATTATGTCAAAGAGTGGCGAGAACGCTTTAGCCATGCTTTGGAAATTGTCATGCGCGTTTACGTAGAGAAGCCGCGCACCACAATTGGCTGGAAAGGTTTGGTATATGACCCGAAACTCAACGACTCCGGTGATATCACTGTCGGCTTGATAGCTAGCCGCATGCTAACCTGCCAAATTACCAGTAAAGGCGTGCCGACGGCAATGGAGCGGTTGAACCCGCTGGTGCCGCAATATCTGAACGGTTTAGTTGCATACGATGCTATCGGAGCACGCAATGCCACGGATCAGACGTCTCGCGAATACGCTTCCGGATCATCTTCTCCAGTTGGCATCAAAAACACGCCGGAGGGCAGCATATCAGCGGCTGTTGATGCTGTCGAGGCCGCCAACGCGCCACATGTTTTGCCAGGTGTCGGCATGGACGGTCTGCCGCAAGCAATTCCGACTAAAGGCAACCCATTGGCTCATGTAATATTGCGCGGCAGCGACAAGGGTCCTAATTACCAAGAACCGAGCGTACGATATGCTAAACAACTCTTGGGAAAGAATAACTTGCTCGAGGCTCTCGTAATTGACGCGTCGCATGGTAACAGCGAGAAACATGCTGATAAGCAGGTAAAAGTGTTGCAC
>CAYRVE010000121.1:0-2508 GCA_964427685.1 uncultured Candidatus Saccharibacteria bacterium
CCGTTCATGCTTTCATTAGCCCTTCGCACAGGTCACCCCAGGACGCCAATGATTCCAGGCGCCTGCAAGTGCGTTTTCAAGCACCCCTCATTTCTGACCTCGATTTGCCTCCGTTTTTCTTAGGTGCTCGCAATCCCTCAAGCTGCTTGGTCAGCGCGTCATTCTCGCGACGCAGGCGACCGCATTCGCGCCGCAGCTCCGCATTCTCGGCCCGCAGCTTCTCGACCTCGCGCAGCCGATTGATCGACGGCGTCGCGCGCTCCGGCTTCGGGTCCACATTCTGCCGCGCCGTCTCGGCGTATTGCTCGCTCGCGTGCACGCCGTTGTGCTGCCGGCTCCACTCCGCTTGCTCCTCGAGATAGGTCTCTCGCCGCTTTGCGTTCGCTATGGCGAGCGCAGAGAAAGCGGACGGGATGCCGACCTCGCGGATCTTGTCCAGGCCCAGTTCGGACCTTGCCGCGACGTAGCGTGTCCACTTGGCCGGGTTGGGACGGCCCACGCACTTCTCGATGAATGTCTCGAACGTTGGATAGACGCCCGACCATAGCTCGCGCTCGTCCTCCTGCACCGCGAACAGGTATTCGTAGTAGTCGATTTCGTTGCCCTCGTAGCGCTTGCGAGCGTCGGCGCATCGCGCGACCAGGGACTCGAGTGCCGTCTCTTTTTCTTGGCCGTTCTTCATCTGTTTGCCTCACTCCAGAAAATCCCCGTCTACCTCACCACCATTCATGCAGGGAATCGACGGTCGGTGGGCGACACGATGCCCTGTTGAGAGCCTCACCACCGTTCATGCAGGGAATCGACGGGTATTGCGGTCATCGAGCGAAAGTCTGTCAGCCTCACCACCATTCATGCAGGGAATCGACGCTTCGAAAGTACACGCCTTTTCGCTATTTCGGTATCACAGGTGTCCTCCTTCACTCTGCCGCCTGAACCCTCGCCGCCTTGCCCATTCGCAAGAGCGCCGCACGCATGTCCTTCACCGGCTTGGCGCCAGCCTCGTGAGCCAGCAGATTGAACGCCGCAATCGAGTCGACGTGCCAGTCGAGCCCGCATTCGACGCACTCGAACTTGGCGAAAGCGCGCTGCTCCGGCGTCCTCTCGAGCTGCTTCGGCGCAGAGAGATTGTCGGCGCTAACGTGCTCGCACGCGGGGCACCGCATCGAGATGTACTCGGCGGGCACCTCTCGGAGCTCAAGCCCGTTCTTCTCGCACGCCCACGCGATGGCGCCCTTGAGTTGCGCCCAAGGCCACTTTGGCACGTACGGGACCTCTTCGCGAATCGTGCCGTAGTCCTCGATGAGCACGACGGACGCGCCCACCGAGAGCGCGTGCTTGGCGACGAGCGCTGCCGACTGCTGGCAGGCCGCCTTCATCATGCGCGCTTCCGCGTCGTTGAGCGCGTCGAGAGCCTTGTACCTTCGACGCACCCCGTGGCCACGGGCGCCATGGCCAAGCTCGCCCGCTCGGATGTGCCGCATGAGCGATGCGCGTCGCGCCGAGAATCCGAGCTTGGCTTTGATCCACGCGTCCCCAGGCATACGGCGCACCGACGGCCGGGTGTCCGCAATCGTCAAGAATTGGAACATGCCCCGATGCACCGCGACAATCTCGGAGCCCTGAGCCGGATTCGGCTTAGGCGCCGAGTAGCAGAGCCGGGCCTCCCATTGACCCTTGCCGCCCCTCTCGTGCCACACGACCCTCGCATCTCCGCACTTGGCCTGACTCTCCGGGTCGACCATTCTGCGAAGGTCCGCGAATCCGCTCGCCGAATGCGAGCGCACCGCGAACCGCACCATCGGTGACCGCCCCGGGAATAACTTCAGCGCCAGCTCCCAGCCCTGCTCGGCCTTAGATAGCCTCCACGAAGTGGCTCCGTCGCGGAGGTAAATCGGAGCGCCGCGCTTGGCCGACGGGATGCTCTTGTCGCCCCGTAGCATGTGCTTGCGAGCGTCCAGGAACGACTTGCCCGCGCGTGACGCCATGTGGTCCTCAATGACGCTAGGGAGCGCAATCTCGGACAGCCGCTCGGCCCGCTCCGGGTCGTGATTGCTGCCCTCGTAGCGTTTCCCAATGCGTGAGCGCCAGTACTCACGCTCAGATTCCAGGGCTCCTTTCACTCCCGCCCGCGCGCTGGCCATGACGTCCTTGCTAGCTTGCTCGCCAATTGCGGCGGCTCGAATGCCTGCATTCAGCAGGCGATGGGCGCATACACGCAAGTCGCGAAGTCGCTGACCGACTCTCTCCCACGTGTCCCCTCCAAGAGGCTTTATCAGGTCCACGCTTACGGTCTTGACTAGCAGTGGCGCCGGCCGATCAGAAGGCTGCGATTCATCCGGTGCATGAACGGCCGTCGACCGAGGTCGACGTTGACGAGCGGCCGAAGCCCTCGCCTTAGGGTCTGGTGAGGAGCCCTTTTGTTCCCGATGACTCGCAGCCTTCTGATTTGCCGGCGCCGTTTTCTTCATCACGAGCGCACTATGCGCTCTGACGTCTAAACCGTCAAGT
>CAYRVE010000122.1:0-2479 GCA_964427685.1 uncultured Candidatus Saccharibacteria bacterium
GGCAAAAGTATCCAGTAAATATGGAGCTATTACTGGAATTGGCATATGACGTAAATATCGTGCCAACTAGCAACCTCGAAAGGGAACATGAGGCCGATACGGTACTAGCGGCCGATTTCAAGACAGTCTACGTTGATATGACGCAATACATGAGTCACCGATACGATACGAGACTACGCTTTTCATTCGCCCACGAACTAGCCCACATACGTCTTCATCGAAGCTTTTTCGAGGCACAGGTACAAACAGCTAATGGAGATGCTGTCCACACTTTCCATTACAATGTTATGAATGACCGAAAGTATCGGTTGCATGAAAAGCAAGCACACGAATTCGCCGGACAATTATTAGTCCCAAGAGGCCAGCTGGTAGCAGAAGCGAGTCAATCCATCCTAACCAACATAGATGTCTTGTATGACAGCGACATAACCATTAATACGTTACTGGCCGGTATGGCAACCCGTATCGCTCAACCATTTGGGGTTTCAGATGAAGTGATACGTCGCCGAATGGCGGCGGAGAAATTGGCTGAATATTTTGAGCTTGACGAGTATAGCCCACTCAAGCAGGTTGAAAAACCAGAATTAACCCGACGGCTGAACAAACTGCTGGACGGGAGTCTGCTATTTGGAAAAGATTTTGATAACTAGGCCGTGATCCTGCCGGCGGAGAATTATTAAACAGCGTGGTATTTACCTCAGTGCTTTATGTAATAATTGGTGAAAAATTGATTACAAAAATCGCGGGGCGTGCTTTACAATAGTCGTAATGCGTAAATTTGGTGTGGTCGTATTTTCTCTGGTTTTGCTTGTCAGTTTGTTGACGCTTGCCTTCTCTATCAGCTCCAATATAGCCTTTACCCACCCAAATAGATTAGAAAAATGGCTGAACGACAGCAACCTGTATGGTGCCTTCGTAGAAAACGCCATTGACCAGGCCGAACAGACGGCCGGTACCGATCAGTCGGGCGGTATTTCGCTGAGCGATACAGCCGTCAAGCAGGCCGCCGAATCCTCGTTTTCATCAGCCACGTTGCAGAAAGACATCAGCGCTTTCCTGAATAGCAATTACGCTTGGTTGAACGGCAAGACAAGCAAGCCGAACTTCAGCGTAGACCTATCTGGAGCCAAGCAAAACTTCGCCCAAAGAGTAGGCGATTACGTGAAGACCTATTTGGCCACTCGACCAGCCTGTACACCTGCCCAGGCAGCTCAGATTAATCCTCAAACGGCTGACCCGCTAACACTTAGTTGTCTGCCGCCCGGCGTTGACCCGGCCACCGTGAGTACCCAGGTCACGGAGCAGATTGCCAGCAGCACTGAATTCCTGAGCAACCCGGTGGTAACTGCCGCCAACGTTAACCCGAATGGTAGTATTGGTACTCCTGAGCAGCCGTATTATCAAAAGTTCTCCTCGCTACCGAGCGCTTACAGAAAAGCGACTAAGATACCCTGGGTAGCCGGTGCGCTAGTTATTGTGAGTCTGTTGGCTGTCATCTTTATAGCACCTAGAAAGCGCAAGGGTTTGAAGGCAGTGACGGTCACCCTAGCACTGGCCGGCCTAGTGATGGTCTTCACTAAGTTCGTGTCCGACCAGGCGTTCCACAGCCTGGAGAAGCATGCCTTCAACGCCTCGACTGTAGGAGAATTACAGAAGGCCCTAACGGTATTCTTACGCCATGCTGAAGACCAACTGGTAAAAGTCGACTTGTGGTTTGGTATCGGCTATTTATTGTTAGCGCTGGTGTTGCTAGCTATTTTGATTACTACCCGCCAACGCGGCCTTCGGATTCCGAAACGTTTGCAGGCCGCTATACCGGCCGCCGACTCAGAGCCAGAGTCCGCGGGACCGGACACGTCAAAGCCGGTTGACCCAAAGCCGCCGCGCACCAAGAAACCGCCGCGTTTAGTGCAGTAAATAAAAAAGCCGCCTTACGACAGCTTATTAAATTTGGTACGCCCGACAGGATTCGAACCTACGACCTTCGGCTCCGCAAGCCGACGCTCTATCCAGCTGAGCTACGGGCGCTCAAGCAAACAACAGGGGTAATTCTAGCATATATGCCGCGGCAACACCAGAGGTGATAAAATAAACCAGTTGCGGAAGGGTGCAGGAGTGGTTGAACTGGCCTGTCTCGAAAACAGGTGTGCCGTTTACGCGGTACCGTGGGTTCGAATCCCACCCCTTCCGCCATAGACAAGGGGCGTATAATGCTAGGTATTAACCAAGGAGCTCGTATGGAACCTGAGAAACAAGCACCTCAGAACCAGCCCTCACAAAAACCAACTAAAGGTTATGGCAAGCGGCCAATGTGGCAGTGGATTCTGATTTATGTAGTGATCGCGATTATCGTGTACGGCCTAGTCTACTTCCTGTTCATCCACAAGAGCTGCAGTACTAGCGTCTACTAGCTTTGTACGAAAATTAACAGCCTCTTCCCAGTTCTGGGCTTTATAGTGTGCCTATAACTAACACGAAG
>CAYRVE010000123.1:0-2470 GCA_964427685.1 uncultured Candidatus Saccharibacteria bacterium
ATGAAAAGCATGATGCCGAAAAAAGCCACAATCGTAATAGTCAGGATAACTACCGGGTACATCATAGCGCTTTTGATTTTCTTACGGATGCTGGCGTCCATCTCCACCTGCAGAGCCAGGCGTTTGAGGATTTTATCGAGTATGCCCCCTTCTTCGCCAGCCTTGACCATATTTACGTAAACGCTAGAAAAAACCGTGGGGTACTTAGAAAAGGCTTCTCCCAGCGGTATACCGCTTTCTACGTCTTTGGTGATGCCAGCTAGGACTTCGCGCATGTAAGGGCTGGTGGCGTCCCCCTGTAGGGCGGACAGCGAACGGGCCAATGGTACTCCGGCGGAAACCATGGTCGATAACTGCCGAGTAAAGATAACCAGTTCAGATGATTTGATTTTTTTGGAGGGCCCGAATATGCCGCTCAGCCATTTTTTCTCTTTTTTGGCCTCTATTAGCATCGGTCGGACGCCTTGCCGGCGCAGCAGGGCTAGCAGCGCCTGCTTGGAGGTTGCTTCGGCACTGCCGGTTATGGTCTTGCCGTCTTTGTTGAGGGCTTTATAGGTGAAATGCATACTTATTCCTCAGAAGTTACGCGCAGGATTTCTTCAACACTGGTCTGGCCGCGCAAGGCTTTGACCAGGCCATCTAAATGCATAGTTATCATGCCCTCATCAATGGCGGTTTTCTGAATTGCTTCGCTAGT
This sequence comes from uncultured Candidatus Saccharibacteria bacterium, assembly GCA_964427685.1. Classification (GTDB taxonomy): domain Bacteria; phylum Patescibacteriota; class Saccharimonadia; order Saccharimonadales; family UBA4665; genus JARIHC01. The sequence goes on from CAYRVE010000123.1 coordinate 698, forward strand.
ACTGCTGCCGACAATCATTTTTTGGATGGTCTCGGAATTGTTCAGCACTTCATAAATACCGATCCGGCCTTTATAGCCGGTGTTATTGCAGGCCGCGCAGCCGCCATCATGTGGCCGCCACAAGCGGCTGATAGTGCTGTCTGTACTGCTAAGTTTATCGGCCTCGGAACTGGCCGCCTCGGTTCCTACGGACTTGCCAATGCCGCCTTCCAGGGCCGAAACCTCCAGCTGGTGGAGCTTTTTGAAGCCGCCGTTGTCGCTTAGGCTGAATGACTTGTCGAGCTGTTTTAGGGATGTCGCGTCAGGAGTAAAGGTTTCGCGGCAGTTGCCGCACAGCCGCCTAACTAACCGCTGGGCAATAATGACTCGAATCGTGCTGGCAATCAGGAAGGGCTCGACCCCCATATCCAATAGTCGTGGCAAGCAGGTAGCGGCGTTGTTGGTATGAAGCGTACTAAAGACTAAGTGGCCAGTCAGGGCGGCTTGTACGGCCAGGTCGGCGGTCTCTTTATCGCGGATTTCGCCAACCATTATAATGTTCGGATCCTGGCGGAGCAGGGCGCGCAGACCGCTATCAAATGTCATGCCGGCTACCGGATTCACCTGAGTCTGATTGGCGCCGACAATATGGTATTCGATAGGGTCTTCCACGGTAGAAATATTAACGGTTGGCGTATTTAATGAAGTCAGTACGCTGAATAGCGTCGTAGATTTGCCCGAACCGGTTGGGCCAGTTACTAGCACCATGCCGTGTGGCTGGACAATGGCGTGTTGCAAGTCATTTAAGGCCGTTCCCCAAAAACCCAACTCAGAAAAGGTAGATGTCTTGCTGGATTCATTCAGCAAGCGGATAGCAACCTTTTCGCCGTCCAATATTGGTAGTGTAGAGACACGCAGGGCATATACCTGGCCGTTAATGTTTACCTTAAAGCGGCCATCTTGGGGCGCTCGATGCTCATCGATTTTCAAGTTGCTGAGGATTTTTATGCGGCTGATCAGCGCGCCAAGCAGTTTGCGGGGCAGTTTATTGGCCTCACGCAAGAGGCCATCAATCCGGTAGCGCACCACCACGTCATTTTCGCGCGGCTCAATATGGATGTCACTGGCTCCGGCCTTAATACCATAGTCGATAATAATATTTACGGTCTGGGCTATCGGCGAATCCTCAGCCAAATCTTTTTCGCTGACTTCGCCAGTTTCCTCAGCACCCGAATCATCCGCGATAACTTTAGTCAGCTCACTGCTGATATTGTCGCGGTACTGGTCCAGCGCGGTCTGCAACTGGCCGGCCGGGGTTATATAAACTTTAAGCTTGCTGCCGAGTTGTTTGTGCAGGAAATTCAGGGCCTGGATATCGTCCGGGTCCTCCATGGCCACCAGCTTGACGTCTTTCTTATCGGTGTCAAAGACTATGGCGTTGTACTGCCGGGCAATCCGTTCCGGAAGCAGTTGGAGTGTATCATGTTTGATTTCGTTCGGCTTTAGCTCAATAAACGGGACTTCTATCTCATCGGCGTAGAGTTTAGTTAAATCCTTTTCATTCAGCAAGTTATTTTGGAGCACCAGCTCCTGTAGGGGTTTCTTATCGTCAGCGGCCTGCTTGCGCAGAGCGGTCAGCTGGTCTTTGGTGGCGTGTTTGCCTTCAAGTAAAAACTTCTCTAGCAGGGAGTCGTCTATATGCATATGCCAAACCCACCATTTTGTATTTTCATCCTAAAGATATCATACCAGTTGTGGTTATCTGACTCCAGCCAGACATTCTTAAACGTTCAT
>CAYRVE010000124.1:0-2459 GCA_964427685.1 uncultured Candidatus Saccharibacteria bacterium
GTCGTGCCGGCCTCTTTGGCCTCTTCTTCGGCCAGCAAGGTAGCTATGTCTTTCTTGTTTTCATTCTCAATTGGCTTGATGACTTTTTTGTGGGCAATCGGTACGTTGTTCTGTTTGTCGTCAACTTCGGTGTTATCTTTTGGCGTTTCGCTGTCTTCGGTTGGCTTGGCGGTAGCTGATGACGCGGCAGATATCTTAATAGATTTGGCGGCGGGTTTTTTGTCTTCGGGCTCGGCCGGTTTCGGCTCGGTGTCAGCAATCAAGGAATTAACGGCGTCGTTCATGAGCATATCGTCGACGGCGGCGTTAATTCCGGCTTTGATGGTGGCCTTGGACATTGGCGGCGGAGTTGGAGTTGGCGCCGGCGGTGTTGGTGGTTCAGCTGGAGGTTCGGCGACTGGCATCTTAGCGACTGGTGGCGCAGGCGGCGGTGCTGCCGGCGCGGGTGCGGGACTTGGAGCCGGTGGAGGGCTAGCAACAGTTGGCGCGGTGGTGGGCGTGGAGCCGGTTGGTGCTGCCGGCGGCTTAGCAGCAGCCTCCGCTACAACAGTCGGAGTGGGCCCATCGGCCAGCAAGTCATGCGCGGCCTTCACGATATCTTCGAGAGTCACTTGGGATTTTACTAGATAGCGGTCGGCTCCCAGCTTGTTGGCCCGCTGCTGGTCGTCGCTCTGGCCAAGCGCTGTTAGCATGATGACTTTAGCATGCTTGAGCCCTTCGGTGTTGCGCAAAATATCCAACATCTCAAAACCGCTAATCTTGGGCATCATAATATCTGAGATAATCAGGTCCGGCTTTTCGGCTTTGGCGATTACTAGCGCTTCTTCGCCGTCGCGCGCCGAAATAATGGTATAGCCCTCGGCCTGCAAACGGGCTTCGTAAATCTCCCGTAGATTGTTATCATCCTCTACTAGTAGTATTTTTGCCATCTTGTTTCGTGTGTCCTCTAGTGTGTCGCTTATGGTTATGCTTGCCTTAATTGTATCATGACAGGGCTCAAGAATTAACCGGTTCCGGCTCGGTGGCTTGGGCGGCCTCGCTAGCCTGTAGCTGCCGGGCTTTTTGACTGCTGATACGCGGCAGATTGATATAGAAGGTGCTTCCCTTGCCAACCTGGCTCTCTTCCCATATTCGGCCGTTGTATTTCTCAATGATTTTGCGGGCGATGAATAGGCCTAACCCGGTGCCGCCGACTGTCCGCGTGGCCGAGTTATCTACCCGGTAAAACTTCTGGAACAGATGCGGGACATCGTCCGCGGCAATGCCGGGCCCGGTGTCACGGACGTAGCATTGAGCCACTTCATCGTTACCGGTTAGGCCAATGGCTACCTTGCCTTCCTCGGTGTATTTGACGGCGTTATCAAACAGGTTGGTAACGACTTCGCGCAAACGGTCGCTGTCGATGTTGACGTAATATAGGGGCCGAATGGTACGTTCGCCGCCAGCTTTTTGCTGACTGGCGTTTATGACATCGCTGGCTCCAACTACGAATTCCGTCGACAGGCCCTTCTTTTCGGCGGAAAAGCGCAAATCTTCGGCTAGTTTTTCTAAGAAACCGCCGAGCTCCACAACCGTTGGATGACTGGTTAAGCGCCCATCTTCGGCCTTGGCGCTGGTCAATAGATCCTGGAAGAGTTTGCCCAGATGCTGGGTGGATTCGTGGGCTTTTTGCAGAAAACCGCGGGCTCGGTTATCGATGGTGGAAACCTTGTCGTTCAGCGCCAGTGCCAGATAGCCTTCGATGGCGGCTACTGGTGTGCGCATCTCGTGGCTGGCGGTGCTGATAAAGTCGGCTCGCTGGCGCTCTTCGGCACGGGCTTTCGTGACGTCGCGGAAAACGGCCACCGCCGCCGTCACCTGTTTGTTCTCATCTAGCAGCGGCGACAGACTGAGAGTGATCGATAACTGTTTGTTGGAACGGCTTAAAATACAGGTGTTATCGATGTGTAATGGCCCCGCTTGCTCAAAGACGCGCTTAAAAGGGCTGTCATCGGCAGGCAGTAATTGCCCCTTGTTATCGCACAGCCGGATGACTTTATTGACATCAATGCCGCCGGCTTCTTCTTGGGGCCAGCCGCACAGCGTGGCTGCCCCGGGATTTATAAGCCGGATGACTTGCTGGCTGTCGATCATAATAACGCCGTCGTCAATGCTGTTGACGATGATTTCAAAGCGTTTTTGCTCGTCGCGCAGACTGGCCGTCAACTTGCTCTTGCCAGTGGCCGTTTGCTTTTGAGACTTAAACCCGAACATTAGCCTTCATTATCGGTGTTTCAGGGGTTTTATGCAATCCCCTTACGCTTAACCAGGATTAGTCTAGTAGGCCGCTGCCCCTGCCCCTCGTTCCGGATCTCACGTGGCCGCTGTCGCCACGAGGTGAGATTGGCACAACTGACGAGGTTTCTACTTCGTCTTGGTCGGTAATACCTTGGGTAAGTAGTTCGTCAAGCGGCATAAAA
>CAYRVE010000125.1:0-2457 GCA_964427685.1 uncultured Candidatus Saccharibacteria bacterium
TACCGCAATCGCCCAAGTAATCAAAAAGAATATCGGAAACCTTAAGTCAACAATCAAGCCGTAGCCCAATGCTTTGGCCGTAACATTGTGGTGTAAGTAGGCCACCGCGCCCCACAGGCCGGTCATCAAGCAGTAAATGAGTACTAGCTGGATAAGTCTTCGCCTTAGGAAATAGTCGCGAATATGTTGGTCCCAGATCAGTAAGTATGTCAGGCCGATCAGGCAGACTAGTAGCAAACCCTCTTTCCAGAGCCGCAGCGCCGTATAGTGCCCGATTAAGCTAGCGCCCCAGACGGTTAGGAAGGCATGTAGTGGCGTTAGCAGCAAGATCACCATGACGATGGTCGCCACGCTAGTCATGACCGTGTACTTTAGGCCCAAGAATTTCATAAAGACTGCTCCTAGTATAACTGAGACGTGTCACATGGAGCACGGAACATGTATCATAGATGTAATATGAACCTTGGTAAATGACATGCGCAACAACGCTTCTCTGGTTTATAACTTTTACCTGGTAGTCGGCGACAGCTTGGCGATAGCGGTCGCCTTCTCCATCGCCTACGTCTTACGGGTCTCGCTGGATCATCAGCCGCTGAGTGCTGATATTCACGCTCATACCTATATTGGAATACTGGTCAGCTTGTTGCCTTTCTGGATTCTAATCTTCGCCCTGCTGGGCCTCTACAACGCCCGTATTTACGATAAACGTTTCAGCGAGCTGGGTCGCTTGCTAGTCGGCTCGTTCATCGGCATTTTATTCGTTATCAGTTATAGCTATATGACAGACACGACAATTTTCCCGGCCCGCTTGGTGACGGTCTATGGCTTTGGGCTGGCCTTCTTTTTTGTACTACTGTTTCGAACAATCGCTCGCGGCCTGCGGCGGCAACTCTTTAGCTACGGCATAGGCATTAACCACGTTTTGCTGGTCGGTGACACCGATAGCACCTGGCGACTAGCCGACAGTTTGAGCCCGACGGACGTTACAGGCTATACGCTGGCCGGTATCGTCAGCGGTGAGCGCCGTGATTCGGCCAGAGCAGACTGTGCTCACTATCCGAACTTCGTAGAAGCCATCAAGCATTTGAAAAAACAGCCCCTAAACACCATTATCCAAACCGAACTCTATGCCGACGGCGGCCGCAACGACGAAATCGTCACCTACGCCCAAGAGAACCACGTCGCCTACCGCTTTGTCCCAGGTAACAGCGAATTGTTCGTCGGCAAAATCGAGGTTGATCTGTTCCGCTCTATACCGATTATCGCCGTTCACCAAACCGCCCTGATCGGCTGGGGCCGAGTCGTCAAACGGCTAGAAGATATCGTGTTCGGCGGCCTGCTCCTGCTAATCGCTTCGCCTTTTATAGCGCTGATCGCCGCCGTAGAAAAATTATTTGGCGGCGGACCGGTTTTTTTCCGGCAGACCCGTCTGACTCGCTTTAACCGCAAATTCAAAGTATTTAAGTTCCGTAGCCAGTACGCCCAGTATGACGGCACGACACCAGAAGAAGCCTTCCACAAAATGGGTCGGCCAGAACTTATCAAGCAATACCGCGAAAACGGCGATTGGCTAGCCAGTGATCCGCGCATAACCAGACTAGGCCGCTTCTTGCGGCGCAACAGCCTGGACGAACTGCCGCAGCTGATCAACGTTGTGCGCGGCGATATTAGTCTCGTAGGCCCGCGGGCGCTAGTGCCACAAGAACTGGAATTGTATGCCAAGCGCCACACCATCCTGAGTGTCAAGTCCGGCCTCACCGGCCTAGCTCAGATTTCCGGTGTCCGCGACATGAGTTTCGAGGAACGCCGGCAGCTGGACTTGTACTATGTCCAGAACTGGAGTTTCTGGAGTGACCTGGTAATTATTATCAAAACGTTTTGGGTGGTCGTGTTCCACGAAGGCACCCGCGGATGAAGGTCGCCATCGTCTGCGACTGGCTGGTTGGCATTGGTGGCGCTGAACGCGTCGTGTACGAGCTGCACAAGCTCTACCCGGAGGCGCCGATTTATACTTCGCAGTACGATCCGGGCGCTATCGACTGGTTCGCTGACGCCGATGTCCGCACTACCTGGCTGCAACGCCTGCCCAAAAGTCTCAAGAAATTCCTGCCGCTGCTGCGGGCCTGGACTTTTAGCCGGCTCGATCTCAGCGATTACGATCTGGTACTATCATCCAGCGGCGCCGAAGCCAAGGGCGTCCGGACCGGACCAAAAACTGTTCACATCTCCTATTGTCACTCGCCGACACACTATTACTGGGTACGTAGCCAAGAATATTTGGAGCGACCGGGTTTCCCGCTTGGTTTTAACTGGCTAGCCAAAATTAGTTTGAAGTTGTTGCTTGGCCCACTCAAGCGCTGGGACTACCGCGCCGCTCAGCGACCGGACTACCTGATCGCCAACTCGACGCATACCCAGGAAATGATCAAGCGCTACTATAAACGCTACTCGACCGTC
>CAYRVE010000126.1:0-2449 GCA_964427685.1 uncultured Candidatus Saccharibacteria bacterium
CTCCATAAGATGCGGCACTTCCCACTTATCCGGCTTGACTAGGTATTCGCCGGCCCGGAAATCTATATGGAAAGTCATCACCGAAGCGTCCGGCACGTCAATCAGCAGTCCCTGGGCGCCGTTCTGCAGCCGGACTTCGTGGACGGTGTGTTTCATTAGTGTTTCTTTCGCTTCTTGACGGTTTTGCCGGCTTTTTTGCGCTGACGCTCGCTCTTACGGGCTTTTTTGCGAGCGGTGGTTTTCTTTTTAGTAGCCGCCTGGACTGTCCGCTTATCTGTAAAGCTGGCGTCGTCGAATTCCATTTCGGCGGCGGTAATCTGGTTGGCATTGTCGACCGAGCCGCGGGCCGCCCGTGTCAGCTCCGTTTCAATTGCCCTGTCCAGGTCTTGCTGGGCAACTGGCTCGGCGTGGAACAAGTGCACCAGTACATCGTGGCGCAAGCTGAGCTGCATCTCGTCAAACAGCAGCTGGCCGCGGCGGCGGTATTCCACCAGCGGATCCTGCTGGCCAACGCTCATCCAGTGGATACCCTCGCGCAGGTGGTCCATGTTTTCCAGGTGCTGCATCCAAAGGTTGTCCAATACCTGAAGATAGATGTCGCGCTCGACTTTGCGCATAACCGGCTTGGTAAAGGCCGTTTCCCGGGCCTCGTAGAGCTCCAGGGCTTCGGTATTTAACACTTGAATGAACTTATCGGCGTCGGAGTCGAACAGCCGGTCCAGCGTGTCCCCGTCAAATGGGAAAACCTCGCGCAGTACGTCCTCGAACTGGTCAGTAGTAACCAGCGGCGAATTGGCCAGCGCCTGGGTCTCGTCTTCTATAAGGATGCGGACGCGCTTGCTGATATCAGTAGCCCTGAGAATTTCGCGGCGCATGCTGTAAATGGCCTTGCGGTGGCGGTTCATGACGTCATCGTATTGCACGACGGTTTTGCGCTGGTCGAAGTGGTAGCCCTCAACTTTTTTCTGGGCGCCTTCCAGACTGCGGCTGATCATGCGATTTTCAATTGGCGTTTCATCGTCAACTTTCAAGCGGTTCATAACGCTTTTTATGCGGTCGCCGCCGAAGATCCTCATCAAATCATCGTCGGTACTAACGAAGAATTGGGTAACGCCTGGATCGCCCTGCCGGCCGGAGCGGCCGCGCAGCTGGTTGTCGATACGACGTGATTCATGGCGCTCGGAACCGAGCACAAACAGGCCGCCCAACTCTTTAATCCCCTCGCCCAGCACGATGTCGGTTCCGCGGCCGGCAATGTTGGTAGCCAGCGTGACAGCGCCCTTTTCGCCCGCGTTAGCCACAATCTTGGCCTCGCGTTCGTTATTTTTGGCGTTCAGCACTTGGTGCGGCACGCCGGCTTTGTTGAGCATATTGCCCAGGGCTTCGTTTTTCTCAATCGACACCGTGCCGATCAGCACCGGCTGGCCTTTGATATGCAAGCTTTGCACCTCACGCGCTATAGCCTTGAATTTAGCCTTTTCGGTACGGTAAATTCGATCCGGCCGGTCAATACGAGCCAGCGACCGGTTAGACGGCACATCAACTACATCGAGCTTATAAATCTGATGGAATTCTTCGGCTTCAGTCAACGCGGTGCCAGTCATGCCGGCCAGTTTTTCGTATAGGCGGAAATAATTCTGGAACGAGATAGTGGCCAGCGTCATGCTTTCCTGCTGGACCTCAACGCCTTCCTTGGCTTCGATAGCCTGGTGCAAACCCTCGTTATAGCGCCGTCCAGCCAGCAGACGGCCGGTGAACTCGTCAACGATCACTACTTCGCCCTCGCCTGTCACCACGTAGTCTTTGTCGCGGTGGAACAAGGCTTGAGCCCGCAAAGCCTGCTGTAAGTGATAAATGGTGCGGATATTTTCACTGCCGTAGAGATTGTCGATACCAAGCACTTTTTGAATTTTTTCAATACCGGCATCGGTTAAAATTACGGTTTTACGCTTCTCATCGGTCTCGAAATGCTTTTCTTTGACCAGCTGCCGCACGACTTTGGAGAACTGGGCATAGGCACTGCCGCTGGTAACACTCGGCGCGCTAATAATCAGCGGCGTTCGAGCCTCGTCAACCAAAATCGAGTCCACTTCGTCGACAATAGCATAGTGCAGGTCGCGCTGGCGCAATTGGTCTTCTTCGCGCACCATGTTGTCTCGCAAGTAATCAAAGCCGAACTCATTGTTGGTGCCATAGGTGATGTCAGCGGCGTAGGCTTCCCGCCGGGTACACGGTTTGAGGTGCCGGAAACGCTCGTCTTCATGCTCGGTATTAGTGAATTTTTTGTCGTAAACGTATGAGTGGTAACCTAAAATCACCCCTGTTGTCATACCCAAAAAGTCATAAACCTGGCCCATCCAGCCGGCATCGCGCTGGGCCAGATAATCATTAACGGTCACCACGTGCACGCCCTTTTCGGTCAGCGAGTTGAGATATACCGCGAGCGTGG
>CAYRVE010000127.1:0-2421 GCA_964427685.1 uncultured Candidatus Saccharibacteria bacterium
GTCGTGAGACAGTTCGGTTTATATCCGCTGTGGACGATAGGAAATTTGAGAGGAGTTGGCCCTAGTACGAGAGGACCGGGTTGAACGCACCGCTGGTGTATCAATTGTTCCACCAGGAGCATTGTTGAGTAGCTATAGTGCGGACGGGATAAGCGCTGAAAGCATATTAAGCGCGAAGCCTCCCTCAAGATTAGATTTCCCTATGACCTCCCTGAAAGACGATCAGGTTGATAGGCGTGAGATGGAAGTACGGCAACGTATGGAGTCGAAGCGTACTAATAGAGGCATTGACTTTTTACGACCATGAGCCGCTGAGCCCTCGGGCTTGGTGACTCGTGGTAGTGCATTGACTAGTTATTGGTGCGTATCAAAGACATTTGATAGCGCCCGTTTGTTAACAGCTTATCTACGATCCGTGCGAATTATGGACATCAATTCGGCATTTCTCTACGGGGAAATGGCCGCATTGGTGCCCATAGCGCGGGGGCAACACCTGTTCCCATGCCGAACACAGCAGTTAAGCCCCGCAGCGGTTACAATACTTGGGGTCCACCCCTGGGAAAATAGCACGGTGCCAAATTTTCAAGAAGGCCTCCTGAAAAGGGGGTCTTTTTGTTGTTTTTAAAGCGTCAAAATTTTGTGCTCGTTGTGGGAAATATGAGAATTAACACCTTAGGTTGGCAATTACGCTTATGCGCATCAATCTGTTTGATTCTGTTTTTGTTTGAATAAATATCTGAAAATCGTAGTCTTTGTAACAATGTGTTTACGAATATGGTTATTGACAGGTAACCAGTAGCGTGATATTATAGTTATGGTTTCGAAAGAAACGCGAGGGTTTTCTACCAGTTAAATGGCGGAAAGCCTTTTTTGTTTCTCTCGAGGAGAAGACTAATTAACGGGAGGTCATAAAGATTATGGCAGGTACCAAAGTAGGCGGCGAAAAAGCTGCTGACACTAATAAGAAGAAGCACGGTGCTGACTTTTACGCCAAGATTGGCGCTAAAGGCGGCAAAGTAGGCCGCACCGGCGGTTTCTACGCTAACCGTGAGCTGGCCCGCAAGGCTGGCGCCAAGGGTGGCCGCATTAGTCGGCGCACCAGCACCAAAAAAGTCGCTGCTTAAAGCGCGATTTTTTACTCGCAAGGGAAAATCTCCTCTGTTACAGGGGAGATTTTTCTATTTGGGGAACGCCGGCGTGGCGGCGGTAGGCGCGGCAAAAGCGGCTGGCGCTGACTCGCCAGACGGCGTGGCAATTGAAGCAGCGGTAGTGGGTGTAATCGTCCTGCTGGAGGCATTTGGTGCCGCATTCTGGGCAAATACTGCGCTTATACAGCCAGTCGCGGTAGGTGTCCAGGCAGTCTTGTATGTGGTCTTCATCAATTGGCGCGTCCAGCTCTTGGCCTAGCTGGCGGGCTTTTTCCCAGGCGTCTAACTCTAGCCGTAACAGTTCAAAGTCACCCGTGTAGGAATCGTGGCGGAGCAGGGCATGACCAGTTTCATGCAGCAGCGACCACTGGGCTTTTTTGCCGGCGGAACCGCGCTTGTAGAATATTTCCGATGTTTCCGGTGACCAATAGAACTGCTTGCCGGCCGTAAATTGGAGCTCCGGGAACTTCGCCTGGAGCGTATCAATCAGCCGATCCATCGCTGGACCTCTGCTTGGCTAACTCATAACAGCCGTACAAAACTGCTTCCTCGGCGTGCTGGGCCTGCAGAACTGGCGGCACGTTTACGCCGTTGGGCGCCAGTCGCTCGAGCTGTTCATCGAGATATTGTTTGAAGCGGTCGAGGTGGGCGCCAACGCCGCCGCCTAGAATAATCACTTCCGGAGTCAGCGCGGCCGAGAGGTTGACCAGGCCAATGGCTATATTTTCGCTGATAGCTTGCCAGGTTTCGGGATCGGTGATTTCATCGTCCCGTTGCTTATATTGTTCGACAATGGTGCCGCCAGAGGCCATTTGCTACCAGCTGCGGTAGCCGCTTTCGCTGTCACTGGATGGATAAATCATGTGGCCGACTTCAGCGTCGATGGTATTAGGGTCGAGCACTCCGTCAACGACATAGCCGCTGCCAACACCGGTGCTAAGCGTGATGTATAGGGCCGTGCGGTAGCGGTCTTTGACGAGCTTCGCCTCGCTTAAAGCGGCCACGTTGGCATCGTTTTCGACGACTGCCCGGCAATTGGCTATTGCTCCCACATCTTTAGCGATTGGGCTGTTCTTCCAGGTAAGATTGCCGCCGCTCCAAGTACTAGCGTTGTTGGCGCGATCAATGATGCCCGGCATACCGATGCCGGCATATAAAAAGTCTTTGGCGGGTAATCGGGCCAGGCTGTTCCTCAGCTCTGTTAGAAAAGCTTGATAATCGTCTGGGGTCTCAAACTTTTCTAACAGAGCTGAGAAACAGCCTGGCCCGATTA
>CAYRVE010000128.1:0-2416 GCA_964427685.1 uncultured Candidatus Saccharibacteria bacterium
GCAGTAGCAAGTCCAAGAAAAAGAAATAACAGTCTTTAGCTTGATATTAAGCCGCTCGGGTTAAACCGGGCGGTTTTCTTATATAGTGCCGTCAATCAGGTCCTGTTCGAACTGTTGGATGCCTTTGAGATTTTTAGCGTAGCCGCTGGTGTCTGGAAAATCCAGCTTCATGATATGCGCCCAGACAGCGCCGATCAGCCGCATTAGGTGATGTAGTTCCTCTTGGTCGAAGTCCAGTTCCAAATTATCCACCAGCTTGCCCTGCTCGTCCGGTTCGATAAATTCCAGCGCGCCGCCGCTAACAGATAGCTTTTTGTGAAAACTGGCCGAACCTTCTACCAGTAGCTTGTAAAATAGCAGTTGCTGACGGTATTTGTGCAGCCTTACCTTTTCGTACTCGTCGTTGCCCTGCCAGCTACGAGCCGGCTTGCCGGTCTTAAAGTCGCGGACTTCCACGATGCCGGGGTCTGTGAAGTGCAAGAGGTCGATTTTACCGCTCAAGTTAGCGCTGTTAACCACTACGCCCTCGTTATTAAAACCGCGCTCTACCAGATCACGGACTGAAAACTGCTTGCCGCGCTGTTTCAGGTGGCCGGCCAGCGCTTGGCGGCCACGCTTGTCTAGTTTTTTGTGATCAGCTGGCCGCAGGTGTTTGCGAGCCAGCAAGTCGGCAAAGTAATCCTGAATCTTTTTAAGGGGCGGCAGAGCACCTTTGTCGCGCAGCTCAGCATATATCCATTGCAGCGTGGAGTGGATGGCGTCGCCGTAGGCGGCCGAAGGTGTCGGCGCTTCCGGAAAGCGCAACAAGTTGTGTACAAAGAAATATTGCGGCCCGCCATCACGCACATCAATAAAGTTATTGAGATGCGTCACACTCAGCTTGTAGTTCGCTAGGATTGGCTCGAACAGCGCCGGTTTGTCGGCGATGACCTGGCGGAAACGATAAGCCCAATCGGTCGATAATATCTCAGTGGCTTTAGCCGAGGCGGGTTTGTCGATGGCCTGCGGCGTCAGCCCGTCGGTATCCTCCAAGAAGCTCAGCGTTGGCGACAATTTATTCTCTAGGGTGTGCGTGTAGCCGGTGACGTATAGGCTGTGTTTGGCGCGGCTCAAGGCTACGAACAACAGGCGCAAGCGATCGTTGTCGGTATCGCCGGAAGGTTGGATAGGCAGGTTGCGCGGCAGGCTGACGCGCGAGGACCCGCCGCGCGCTGTTGGCCCCCACACCTCATCTTGGGCATTTATGACGAACACGGCACCGAATTCTAGCCCCTTGGCCTTGTAAGCAGTCATTACTTGTACGGCGTTGGTGGTCTGGGTATGCGGGTTGGTGTCGACAATTTTCAGGTTGGCCGCCTGGTGCAACGCGGCAAACTCCACCAAGTCTTTCAAGTACAGGGTCTTGTTAGGTTGCCACTGGCGCAAGCGTTGGCGCAGGGTGGATAATTGCCCTAACAGTGTCAGATAAGTGTCGGCGGCCTGTTCGTAGCGCTGTTTACTAAAATAAAAGCGCCGTAGCGGCGATACGGACTTCTCCTGCCCTGTGCCGATTAGCTGGTCGAGCATGTATTCCATGGGCTCCAGATGGGCGCGTTTTGACAGGGCCACGAACCAGGCGGTAATCTCCTTTAGTCGTTTATCTTTGTGCTTCGATAAGACTTCCAGCCAGTGTTTATGCTTGTTGTAGCATTCCAGGCTGACCTGCATCAGCGTCTCGGGCGGGATAGCCCAGAAATCATAACCTAGCACCTCGCCCAACAGCGCGTCGGCCTCATCCTGATTATTATCTGCTAGAGCTGTGACTAGCTCAGCCATCCTCAGCAGCTGCATGATAATTGGCGCCTCCAGGATGTTCTCTCGGCGTTCATAGGCGACCGGAATGTCTTGCTCGCCCAGATACGGCATCAAGCGCTCCAGAAACTTGTGCCGTGGCGCGATTACGGCGATGTCTTCCGGTTTTAAGCCCTTTTTAATAAGTTTGGCGATCTCGGCGGCCACCCAATCGTACTGCGCTAACTCGCTAGGAAATGACAGCCGCTTCAGCACCTTGGTGTCATATTTCTTTTGAGCGGTTAATTTTTTATTGTCTTCTATTCGGTCGGTGATCTGTCCGGTCACGCCAGCGCTAACTTCCAGAATATTGGCATTCGAGCGGTAATTCTCTGATAAAATGATTGGTTTCAGATTGTACTGCTGCGTGAAAGCAACCATATTAGAAGCCTGCGCGCCCTGGAAGGCGTAAATGGCCTGGTCATCGTCACCGACGGCCATAATGTTCGGCCGGCCCTCGTGCACTGGATTGTCGCCCAGCGCCGTCAGCATGCGCAACTGTGCCTTATTGGTGTCCTGGAACTCATCAACCAGCACGTATTGATAGCGCTCCTGCAGGTTGTAGCGCAGTTCGTCGTTGAGATCG
>CAYRVE010000129.1:0-2380 GCA_964427685.1 uncultured Candidatus Saccharibacteria bacterium
CGTTAAGAACGCCAAAGTGATGCCGAAGCTCATTCGTGAATTCCGCATTACCGAAATCACTGAAGATTTGAACGTCGGCAGCAAAATCAGCGCCGACGTTTTTAGTGTCGGTGATACCGTGCGGGTGACCGGTACTAGTAAAGGCAAAGGTTTCGCTGGCACCATCAAGCGCCACAACTTTAAACTGGGCCGCAAGACCCATGGCGGCAGTTCTTACCGCAAGCCTGGCTCCATCGGCTCCATGTATCCGCAGAAAATTTTTAAAGGCAAGAAGATGGCTGGACAGATGGGCCACGACCAGGTTACTACCAAAAACCTGAAGGTTGCCTTGGTTGACGTTGAGAAGGGCGTTATCGGCGTGACTGGCGCTGTTCCTGGCCCGCGCAAAAGCGTGGTTATCGTGAAAGGAACTGAATAATGGCTGTCGCGACTTATACCAAGACCGGTACCAAAGCGACAACGCCAGCCAAACTGGATAAGACCATTTTTGGCGTAGAGATCGCCAACCACGAATTGGTAAAAGCCGCCTACGACATGTACCTGGCAAATGGCCGCGAAAACCTGGCTGTCACTAAAACACGCGGCCTAGTCCGCGGCGGCGGCAAGAAGCCCCACCCGCAAAAAGGCACTGGCCGGGCACGAGCTGGCTCACGACGCAGCCCTCTGTGGCGAAGCGGCGGTACAATGTTTGGCCCAACCGGTGCAGAGAATTACTCAAAGCGCCTGAACGTCAAGGCTAAACGCGTGGCTACCCGTCAGGCTTTGAGCTTGGCTCACAGCGACAACAAGATTGTTGTTATCGAAGACATCGTATCTAAAGATGGCAAGACCGCCGAAGTAGCCAAATTGCTGGTAAAAATCGGCGCCAAGCGCAACGTTTTGATTGTTGTCGACCATAAAACGTCGGAGCTAACACGGGCAACCCGCAACGTGCCAAACGTCAAAGCGGTCAGTGCGGCTTACCTGAATGTTTACGACGTATTAAATGCCGACTGTATTGTGTTTAGCCAGAAAGCCCTACCTGTGGTGAACGGTTGGCTCGGAGCTGCCGCTAAACCAGTGGATTCGCCGGCCAAGGAGGCTAAGCAATGAGCAAGACCATAGCTTTGCGTCCCCGTCTGAGCGAAAAGACTTACGGCCTGAGTGAAAACAGGGTTTATGTAGTTGATGTGCCAAAATCTGCCAACAAACACACCGTGGCCAGATCCGTCGAGGCCCAGTTTGAGGTTAAGGTTAGCAAGGTGAACGTGACTAACATAAAAGGCAAATCCAAGCGTGTCATCAGTGCTAGCGGCAAGCGCATGAAAAATGCTCAGGGCCGTCAGGGCGACATCAAAAAAGCCTATGTTACGCTGGCTGAGGGCCATAACTTGCCCTTCTTCGCCGCAATCGAAGAAGAGGAGCAGCAAGAACAAGCCGTCCAGGAAAAAGTTGATAAAGCCGCTGCCAAGCAGGCTACCAAAGAGGCTAAAAAGACAACCAAAGCTACTGCTAAAGCCGAGAAGCCTAAGCCGGCTCCGGACACTGAAAAGCCAGTTGAGGCCGCTCCCGAATCTAAGGAAGAGAAGCCCAAACATCGTCGCTTCTTCTTACGCGGGCGGAAGGGAAGGGCGGACAAGTAATGGCTATTAAGCTCTACAAACCGAATACTCCCGGCCAGCGCGGAATGACCACGCAAGACTTTGACGGCATCACTACCAAGAAACCGCTAAAATCTCTGTTGGTAACCAAGCGCCGCGGCAATGGCCGCAATAACCAGGGCCGAATCACCACTCGCCATAAAGGCGGCGGTGCTAAGAAGTTTTATCGCCTGGTTAACTTCAAACTGGCTGATGGGGTGACAGCAACTATTGAGCATATCGAGTATGATCCGAACCGTAGCGCCCGGATTGCTCGTATTAAAGAACCCAACGGCACCTACCACTATATTTTGGCGGCTCAAGGCATGAAAGTC
Source organism: uncultured Candidatus Saccharibacteria bacterium (assembly GCA_964427685.1). Lineage (GTDB taxonomy): Bacteria > Patescibacteriota > Saccharimonadia > Saccharimonadales > UBA4665 > JARIHC01. The sequence goes on from CAYRVE010000129.1 coordinate 1,955, forward strand.
GGCCAAGAAATTGCCAGCGGCGAAGAAGTTAATATCGAAACCGGCAATCGTTTGCCGCTCAAGAAAATTCCGATCGGTAGCACTATTCATGCTATCGAACTAAAAGTCGGCGGCGGCGCCCAAATGGTGCGTAGTGCCGGCAACAGCGCCCAGCTGATGGGTCGTGATAATGGCTACGCCCAGGTCCGTCTGCCTAGCGGCGAAGTTCGTCTGATTAATGAAAATTGCATGGCGTCCATCGGTGTTATTGGCAACGAACAGCACCAGAACATTAAGATCGGTAAAGCTGGCCGCAACCGCCACAAGGGCATCCGTCCGACCGTCCGCGGCGTAGTCATGAACGCTGTTGACCACCCGCACGGTGGTGGTGACGGCGGCCGTCATGCGCCTGGCCGAGCACCGGTTACACCGTGGGGCCAGAAAACT
>CAYRVE010000130.1:0-2376 GCA_964427685.1 uncultured Candidatus Saccharibacteria bacterium
GTCTTGAAATCAGGATACTTAGCATAGATGACTATGATCTTGCGTCGCACTCGAGATGTAATAAATACGTCTAACATAAACCTCTTATTGTTATCCAAACAACGTTGAGTTTAGTATAGCGGGCATATAATATTTTGGCAAACTTTTTACAATGGCAGTATAAACTGGGTATATGTACTATTACGAAGTTTGGGTACGCAGTAACCGTTACCACGGTCAGGAGCCGCTGACTTACTCTGGTTCGAAGCGGCTGCCAGTAGGCAGTGTGGTGCGGGTTGAGCTACAAAAAGAACTGGTTATGGGATTTGTCAGTGGCACCACCAGCAAGCCGCGCTTCCAGACCAATCCAGTGGCCGAAGTATTGAGTCTGCCGCCACTGCCCGGGCATTTGCTAAAATTGGCGGCCTGGATAAAAGATTATTACCCCGCCCCGATCGGTATAATTAGCCAGCAATTGTTGCCGGGCAATCTGTCTAAAAAACAGATTGACGATCAACGGGTGCCGGAATTCAAATCAGCGGATACCAGTGATCTGCCGAAGCTTACCAAAGACCAGGGACGAGCAATAGAGGCCATGGCCGCGCAGAACACTTATATTCTGCACGGTACCACTGGCAGTGGCAAAACACGAATTTATATCGAGCTGGCCGCCAAAGCGGTTGCCGAGGGCAAGTCGGCCATCATCTTAACCCCCGAGATTAGCCTGACCTCGCAGCTGTCCGGACGTTTCCGCGAAGTCTTTGGCGAGCGAGTAGTGGTATTGCATTCCCATCTCACGCCGGCGGAACGACAGCGAGCCTGGCTGGTCTGCCTGAACGCCAAACAGCCGCTGGTGGTTGTGGGTGCCCGCTCAGCGCTGTTCGCGCCGCTGGCCAAGCCGGGACTGATTGTGCTCGACGAAGCCCATGAGGCCGCTTACAAGCAGGAACAGGCGCCCCAGTATCAGGCCGGCCGGGCGGCCGCCTATCTGGCGCGGCTCAGCCACGCCGTGCTAGTGCTGGGTTCGGCTACGCCATCGCTCAACGATTACTACCTAGCCAAGCAAAAGTCGAAGCCGATTATTAAATTAACCGAGCTAGCCCAGCCTGGCGGCCACCCGGCCACCGAAGTTACCATCATCGACCGCAAGGAGCACAACCTGTTTAGCCGCTCGCCGTATCTGAGCCAGCCGATGGTGGCAGCTGTCGAGGGCGCCCTGAGCCGCGGTGAACAAAGCCTGCTCTACCTGAACCGCCGTGGCACGGCGCGACTGGTGATGTGCGAACGCTGCGGCTGGCAAGCCGACTGCCCGCACTGCGACCTGCCGCTAACTTACCACGGCGACCACCACCGCTTGCGCTGCCACAGTTGTGATTACGGCGCGCCAGCGCCAACCAGCTGTCCGCAGTGCGGCCACACTGAGATAATCTTCAAAACTGCCGGCACTAAGGCGATCGTCGATGACGTCCAGCGGCTATTTCCAGAGGCCCGGATAATGCGTTTTGACACCGACAACATCAAGGCTGAGCGCTTTGAACAGCAGTACGAAGCCATCCGCGCCGGCAAAGTTGATATCCTAGTCGGCACTCAACTACTGGCTAAGGGCCTGGACCTGCCGCGCCTCGGTGTGCTCGGCATACTGCTGGCCGATACCAGCCTCTATCTACCGGATTTCTCAGCCCAGGAACGCACCTTCCAGCTAATCAGCCAGGTATTGGGTCGGATTGGCCGCGGCCACCTGCCCGGCCGAGCCGTTATCCAGACCTATCACCCCGATCACCCGGTTCTTCAAGCCGCTATTAACGGCGACTACGATGGTTTTTACGAAACCGAGATGGCTAGCCGCCAGCAGTTCCTCTTTCCGCCTTTCTGCTATCTGTTAAAGATAACCGTTCGGCGGGCCAGTATAAAATCGGCTGAAGAAGCCGCCCTAAAAATCAAAGAAGAAATCCAGAACACCGGCCACAAAGTCCGCGTCGAAGGTCCGGCGCCGTCATTTTATGAAAAACTACAGAACAAGTACCAATGGCAATTGGTCGTCAAAGCCAAAAACCGCAACGAATTATTAAATATTACTGCCGCGCTGCCGGCCAACTGCTCCTACGACCTCGATCCAATGGATTTGTTATAGCTCTTGTATAGTCTGGTATTCTGGGCCAACTCTACTGAGCAGCTCCATGACTTCGTCAAGCCGCTCCTTGGTAAAGCGAGTTGAGAAAACGCCTGTCATTTCTTCAAGTTCTTCAATTTCACGGGCTTTCGCTTGTTGCCGCTGATTGATTTCATCCAATCGCTCGAGCGCAGCATCACGATCCTCTAAGCTGAAAGCTTCACGCATCTGATCTGCTACTTCGCCTACTGTTATAACCCGGCCGGTCGCTGGGTCGATCTCTTTTA
>CAYRVE010000131.1:0-2339 GCA_964427685.1 uncultured Candidatus Saccharibacteria bacterium
GGCCGTAACGAGTGCCGAGCTGAAAGTGCGTGCTCTGAAATTCTAGAGAGCTGGGCGCGATAAAGTCGCGCAGTGCGGTGATGCCTTTTTGGAAGGCGGCCTGGACTTCCATCTCTTCTTGGGCGCGCTGAGACTGGGCCATGGCGACTGGATCGAGCTGTGGTTTCTTCTTGCCGATCATTATTGTAGCTCCCTCTGCAAATGGGCTTGCGGCGCCTGACCGGTCCCTTTGGTAATGACGTCAGCCGCCAAATCATCGAAGTTCTTGAGTTGTTGGCGGGTGGCGGTATCGGGATTGTAAGTGTCATAGTATAGCTCGATTAGCTCTTGAGTATCGAGTGGCAAACCCTGAATACCGGATTGCAGCAAGCCGGACAGCACGGCCTGTACACGGTTGCGCAGCTCGGTTATGGCGTTCTCCAGGTCAGCTTCGTTGATGGTGACGTGCTGTTCTTTCTTGCTGAGCAATCCACCTAGTCCGGTCAAGAAATTTTTGCTCTGGGTCAAAGCTTTTTGGGCGTCGACCACCGGATAGAACGGCACTACGACATAAAACTTTTTATCCATAATATTGGTCTGTTGGCTGAGGGCGTCAATGTAGCCGATATAATCTTCCATCAGTAGCGCCAACAGCATGTTGTCATGCTCGGTGCGGATTTTGTCCAGCTTCTCGATATATGGCTGCAAATCAATCTTTTGCGAACGCAAGAAAATTTGCACCGGGAAATACAGCGAATTCAAGAATCCCTGATAACTGAATTCCACCGCCTCTTGTTCTTGAGGACTCATCAGGTCGAAGTTAATACTCTTGACCATTACCACCGAACGAAAACTGCCGTCGTTCATGATGACGATGCCGTCACGGATTTCGGCGATTTGCAAGGCGTTCTGTGTGCTGTTGGGATTGCTGTGAACCATAGCTGGTGCTGCCGGGCCGGGCCCGCCCGATACTGCGGCTGGCGGTACAGCGGGTTGGGGGGTGGGAGCTGGAGGCGGTGCTGGTGGCGCGGCCGCAAAAGGGGCCGCCGGAACGGGAACCGGAGGAGGTGGCGTAGGAGGTGGCGGAGGAGTGAACTGTGGCACACTGCTGGGCCGCGGGAAACTCTCGGCCTGGGGCAGCGGATCGGGCGCGCGGGGGATGGCCATCGGCTCATTAGTCGTCAACGGCGCGGCGAAACGATCAGCAACACCCCGCGGCAACCCAGCCGGGTTGACGGCAATATCCGTCACGGGCCGTCCGGACGGCGCCGGATCGGTTGGATTGTTTGCTGAGGGATTCATATTTGTTCACCCACCTTTGTCACCGACTTAAACTGAGCAGAACTAGTGCAACGAGATAACGACCTCGTCGGAGTCCTCGCCTTTGGCTTTGTGGGCTTCGCGCGCCAAGGTAGCCACGTTCAAATCGTTGTTATTTGCCAAAGATAGTATAGCAGGGTCGGTTGGGCTGCTGCCAGGTGTTGTGATAGGAGTTGTGAGCTGGTTGGCGGGAACTGTGGATACCACTGGAGCCGCGCTGCCCAGGGGCTGCAAAGTTCGAAGATGGGAATTAGTCAGTCCAGCGCGACTATGCGCTTGGCTGGCGGCGGCCAGAAGTGTCGCGTCAGAAACGTCTGGTGTGGCGGCCGGAGTTGTCGACGCGCCACCGGGGCGCACGACTTGGGTGCTAACGCTGGCCGAACGCCCGGCCGGATTCATAAACCAGTAATCGGGCATTGTCTGATCGACTGGGCCGGCCGGCGCTGGCGCACTAGCTACCGGGCTATTTGCTCCACCGGCATTTAGCTGAGTAATTAGCTGCTGCCGATGGGACTGCGACGAGGCATTAATCATGCTCTCGAACTGCCGAGCGATGGGATTGTTGGTTTCGTCGAGAATGTCGTCGGACGCCTGAACATCATAACTAGGCACCTCATGCGGAATATTGCTGATGTCGATCAACCGATCGGTCGGCGCGGCCATCATTGGATTGGGCTGGGCGTAGGCGTTGACATTGACGTTCTTGATCACCCAGCCGCGGCTGTCAATGGTGTTGGCCAGGGCTTTTAGCCGGCTTTCGACTTCTGGCTGCGACAGGCCGTTGGTAAAGGTGCGCTCAATTTTCTTGGGCGCCGTGATGGTCACCAGCTCCTTGATACCGCTCTGATCCCATAGCCGTCGCCGCGGCTTAATGTAGTACCGAATTTTGGCCAGCGCCCAAATCTCGGTCGGCTGATCGCGGCCAAACGGCACGGCAAAGAAGCCAAAAAACACAGCCGGCGGCAAGAACAACACCAGCAAAAAAACCACTCCCTTGGTCAAGCAAATAAACGATATATATAAGAACAGGATGGAAATCA
>CAYRVE010000132.1:0-2332 GCA_964427685.1 uncultured Candidatus Saccharibacteria bacterium
TACAGCACCAATCTCGTCCTCTGCTAGGTTAAAGGCAAAGGCTGTAATCTTCTGCCCGTCAGTACCCTCAATTTCAAGCATTTCGTTATAACCACATTTGCTCAGGCCGTATATCCAGGCTATGCCGTCACCAACGCGAATAACGATGCCGACGGTCTCGATCTCCGGCCGCTGTTTTAGGTCGGCGATTGCCGCCCGGATATCACCGGATAGTTCAGTAATTGATAATTCGGTTCCTGAAGTTTTAGTAGCCATTTATTCCTTTCCTGCCGTTACGGACTGTTTGAATCTATTTAATTTGCTGCGGATGCTCAGGTCCAGCTGACGGTTCGGTAAATTGAGCCGTACGCCGCCAACTATGTCGGGATCGGTAACTTCGTTAATGACGACCTGTTTAGCGTCGGGGTGCACTTTCTTGACCTCGCGCCGGATATCGGCCTTGACGGTCGCCGTTAGCGGGTAAGCGCTGCGCGCTATTACTTCTACGTGGCCGGCCTCGGCCCAATCGGCCTGTACGTCGCGCAACAACGAGTCCAGCTCGTTGACCCGTCCCTCGCTTAACAGATATGCGGCAACCTCTTTGTCGAAACGTTTAGAAACACCCTGCTTAAGAGTACGTTCGGCTACCAGCTTGGCCAGACGGGTGCGAGAAGCTTTCATGCCGCCTGTTTCTCCTTGAGCGCCCTCTCGATCAACTGCCCGTCTTTTTTAGCGTCAATTTTCTCATCAATCACCGCTTCGGTGGCTTCGGCCACCAACCCGGCCAGCTCGCCCTCTAACTGCTTGCGGACGCGTGCCGCGTCGGTAGCAATCCGTCCATCAGCTTCGGCCACGATGTTGTCAGACTTTTTGCGGGCGGCATCTTCGGCTTCGCGTACTGTCTCACGAGCCGTGTCCTGAGCACCGGCGATGAGTTTGTCGGCCGACTGGCGAGCAGCGTGGAGCTGCTGTTCAACTTGTTTTTCTAGCTCGGCTTTTTCCTTTTGCATGTCCTCGCCCAGCTTAACGCCGTGCTCGATAGTTTCGCGCCGCTCGTTAAGCAGCTTAGTAATCGGCCCGAAAGCCCAGCGCCTCAGCACCAGATAAGCCAATATGAACGTAATCAGCTGAATCAAGAACGCCTTCGGATCAAATCCCAAAGCGCCGATACCTGAACTACTGTCACCAAAAGTTGTTATTGCCAGAAGCATGTTTGTACTAGAAAAGTTCCTTATTTCCCTTATTTAACGATGAATATTGAGGCGAAGGCTAACAGGCCGAATAGCTCGACGATAGCCACGAAGATTAGGGCCTGGCCGAGGAATTTAGCAGCCTCTGGGTTGCGGCCAACGGCTGACAAATAGTTGCCGCCAATTAAACCGATACCGATGCCGGGGCCGATAAATCCGCCGCCGATCATCAGGCCTTTGCCGATAATTGCTGTGTTTACTGCGTCTGCGAGTATCATATGTTCGCTTGGCTCCTTCTTAAATTATTAACTTTTCCAAAACAATCCAAAACTATATCAGGCCCGCCCATTCCACGCATCATGCATTCCCGGCCTTTAGTCCCATTGTTTCAGGAACGTTATCATCGGTCAAGCCTTCATCTTCGGCTTCTTCCGGGTGCGCACTGCTGTGGTTAACGGCAATGGCCAGGTACATAATGCTCAGTATGACAAAAATATAAGCCTGCAAGGCCGCAACCAGGAACTCTAGCAAGGTAAAGGGCAGGGCAGTAATCGGCGCGGCGACACTCCCCAGATAAGCGAACACGGCGATGACGATCTCGCCAATGGTGATATTGAGGAAAAGTCGGAGCGACAGGCTGAGCACACGCGTCAGGTCAGTGAACATTTCTAGCAGACCAATCACGAAAAATAAGGGGTTTTTGGGGTCGCCAACGAAGAAATGACGCAGATATTTGAACAAGCCTCCGGACTCGCGGATAGAGGCGCCGTAAACCATCAGCATAGTCAACACGCCCATGGCGAAGGTGCCATTCAGGTCGCCGGTGAACGGGCGTAGCAGAGGCGCGCCACCGTGCGCCTGGAACCCTTCGCCGACTATGGGCAGTAGCCCCAGCCAGTTATTGAACAAGATAAAGAAAAACAGCGTCACGAAAAACGGCACATAGCGGCGAGCAACTTTTTTATCGTCGAAGGCCCCCATCACGGTGTTAGTAATAAAGTCTACGCCAACTTCTATAATCTGGATAAAGCCGCCTTTGGGTTTGACGGTTATCCGCCGGGCCACCGCGGTAAACAAGATTATCAGCACTACTGAACAAATCCAGCCGTAGAGGATGGAGTTGGTGATGGTGAAGCCACCTAGCTGGAAGACTGGCGCTGGGG
>CAYRVE010000133.1:0-2320 GCA_964427685.1 uncultured Candidatus Saccharibacteria bacterium
GAGACCGCGTCGCTTGGACCGCCGACGCTTTCGCTGATGAAGCGAGCGCCGTTGAAAACTCGCGCTACGGCATCGGTCGGGCCGGTAACGGATTCCGATAGAGAGCGAAGACCAACAAATGCGCGGGCCACCGCGTCGGTCGGTCCCGGTATCGATTCGGAGACGGACTGTTGGTAGTCTATCTCGGCGTTAGCCCGGAGAATCCCGACGCCCAGCCTCCCGGTGCGTGCGCCGCGTAGTCCGGCATTCGAACTTGGCGGGTACAGTCCCGGTGGGAATATATTGGACTTGCCGTCCGTGCCGTCGCCGGCCATGGGATTAGTTCAGCTGCTCGACCGTGTAGTCGTACAACTGCACGCCGTTGCCGGCATTGGATATCGAGAAGCCCACCCAGAAGTCGAGCACGTTGGTGACGGTCGAATCGAACCCCGTTCCGTTCGCGGGGGAGCCAGCCGGAACGGCAAGAACGCCGTCCGTCAGCGTCGGATTTGCGACGGAAGATAGGGCGAAGTTCAGGGCCGATACGACGCCACCACCGATAAGGGCCGCGGCGGTAGTAATACCTACGGCATTGACGCGGAGCACGGTTTCAAACATGAACGGCGAAAGCGTGTTTGCTGTCGTCGTCATTTGAAGCGCTCCGGACGTCCACGCAACGATGGTGCTAGTAGGCCCCAGCATCGTCTGGAATGTCACGGTACAGGGGTGGTAACGATGTTCGATAGTCCGCCCCAGGCACGAATACGAAGCTTTGACCCGATCTGCAGATAGTTGCCAGGTATCTGGACTAGCTCGGTCGGGTTGAGGACAGTCTTCGCGGTCGTGTACGTGTTGAAGAGCGTGCCGTTGAGTTTTTGCGACGCCAGGACTTGGCTGAAGTATGGGGCGGCCATTCCTGCTCCTTAGATAGTCACGGTAATTGTGTTCTGGAGCGTATCGCCCGAAACAAGTGACGGCGGCGTCGGCTCAGCCGACTCGAAGGGCATGACGCCCCCGCCGGTCGGATTACATGCGCCGAACTGCGCCTCTTTGTTGATCGTGACCGTCGTCGTCGAGGTCCAGAGGTGGACCAGCGTGTAGGTCGACGCCGCGGCCGTGTGCGCGTAGGTTCCGACGGCGCGCGCCCAGTCGGCCGTGGTGATCTCGGCGGTGAGGACCGTGTCCGCGGTGGTCGGGGCCGTCGCGTTCTGCGTGACCGCCATCCACTGCGCGCTGCCCTGGAACGGCAGAATGATGTAGGGCGCCGTCGCCGCCGGGGTCGTGCCCGCAGCGGCCGTTGTGCTCGCGCCGTTGTACCACTGGTCGACGGTGAGGACCGTCGCGGTGTTGGCGACGATGATGCCGTAGACCATGACCGTCGTAGAGATCCAGCAGACGACCACTTGGCCGGCGAGACCTTGGCCGGCGGTAGTGAATGCCGCGCCGCTGTTGGTCAGCGACGTAGCGCCGCTCGCGGTCGCCGCGCCGACGGCCGTCGCGAAGGTGCCGCTAGGCCCGAAGCCCATGAGCTTCGCTAGCCAGTCGTTCGCGCACGTATACCCTGACGCCGTGGTCGTCGTGAGGTTGTGCCGCCACTTGCCGCGACCTTCTCGGCCTCGGGATAGGGCGTCGGTGCGCCAGACGCTGAAGAAGTCCGACTTGGGCGCCGACTTGGATTCTTGGCGGACGAAGCTGGAGAGCGAGCGCTTGCGCGCGGACGAGCGTCGGGGGGAGCTCATGGTCACGAGGCTTTCTTCGCGACGCCGAAGCGCGCGTGCAGGTGGTCGACGTGGTCGTCGTGAGAATAGGGCTCGAGGTACTTGGCGATGATCGCCTCGAGCTGCGCCGGGTCGATGAGCGGCTCGCCGGTGAGGTGGTGCTCGGCCGCAACGAACTGCGCCAGCGTCTCGCGAGCGAGCTTCTCGTCGGGCCCCTGGTCGTTCTCGACTTCGAAGCCAGTGATGTGCTTCGGGTGGGCGACTTCGGGAAGCAGGTTGCCGTCGAGAAACTCAGCGACGAGCTGCTTGCGGTTGCAAGGGCCCAGCTTTCGGAGCCCCGGGCGCGGGATGACTTCGAAGACGAGGCGCTGCACGAGCGACCGCTCGTCGATGGTGACCGTGGAGTGCGTTTCCATCTTTCGCGTGACGCGCGTGGTGTACCCGCCGAACTTGCCCGGCTTGACCCGACCCGACGCGACGTCCTTGGGCGTGACCTTGACGTCGTCAGGCACGGCCGCCTGGTCGTAGAACGATGACAGGTGAATCACGACAATCATGTGTTCGTCCTCGTAGTCAGTTTTTCGTGGCGTTTCGCATCATGGCGACGAGCGCGGTCATTTCGT
>CAYRVE010000134.1:0-2302 GCA_964427685.1 uncultured Candidatus Saccharibacteria bacterium
CCGGGTTGCCGAAACGGCCGAGCTACTGAAGAAGCGGTTCGCGGATTTAGAAAATAAGTCCGAAATTCTGCGCGCCGTCGAATTGAGAGCGCTGTTCGAAGAGCTTAAGACACTACCGGTCGAAGAGCGCTCCGGTTTTGGGCAAGAGGTTAATACCCTGCAGGCCGAACTGCGGCAAATGGTGGCTGAGTCTCAAGACATATCTGAAGCCCTGCCGCCCATCGACGTCACGGCGCCGTTTGACATCAACACGCCGCAAGACCAACGGCCAAAACTTCTGCCCAGCGAGCAAGGCAGCCAGCACCCGCTGATGACTGAGCTCACGCAAGTCCTCGATATCTTCTACCGTATGGGTTTCACGGCTTTCGAATCCCGGGAGATTGACGACGACTTCAATATGTTCGGTGCACTGAACTTTCCGGAAGACCATCCTGCCCGTGACGATTACGACAGCTTCATGACGGTGCAAAAAGACAAGAACGGCAAGCAATTCATTGCCCCCGCCCATACATCCACCATGCAAAACCGCGTGCTGAAACAGCTCAAGCCAAACCTTGCCAAAGACGAGCCGATTGCCGCCGTCATCCCTGGTCGCGTCTTCCGCAACGAAGACCTCGATGCCCGCCACGAACACACCTTTTATCAGCTAGAAGGCGTCTACGTCGACAAAGGCGTCAATGCCGGCCACCTGATTGCCACGCTCAAAACCTTCCTACAAGAATATTACGGCAAAGACCTGGAAGTTATGACCCAGCCGTTTTATTTCCCGTTCACCGAGCCGTCGTTCGAATTCGCCCTCAGCTGCCCATTTTGCGATAAAAAGGGCTGCAACATCTGCTCCCAAACTGGCTGGATTGAGCTGTTAGGCTGCGGCATGATCCACCCGAATGTCCTGCACGCGGCAGGAATCGACACCAATGAATACACCGGCTTCGCCTGGGGCGGCGGCATCGAACGGCTGGTAATGATGAAGTATGGCATCGAAGATATCCGCCACTTCGAATCCGCCAAACTAGACTTCTTGAGGCAATTTTCATGAAAGTTTCACTAAACGCTGTAAAGCAGTATCTGGATTTTGAGCTGCCGGCAGTTGATAAGTTGGTGGAGAAGATTGGGGCGCAGTTGGGCGCGGTCGAGGAAGTTATTAATATTGGCGAAAAGTACCAGGGAATTGTCGTCGTCAAAGTCGTCAAGGTTGAAAAGCATCCGGACGCCGATAAATTACATATATGTCAGATAGATGCCGGCAAAGACGAGCCGGTTCAAGTGGTCTGCGGAGCGCCGAATGTCCATGAGGGTATGCTAGCTGCTTGGTTGCCGCCGGGCGCGACCGTACCTAGCACCTTCGGCAAAGACCCATTCGTACTGGAAGCCCGCGACCTTCGTGGTCAAAAAAGCAACGGTATGTTGGCTAGTGCCAGGGAATTGAGCCTAGGCGACAGCCACGAAGGCCTGCTCGAAATTGACAAAGACGCCCAGCCCGGCGATGATTTTGCCAAACTCTACAAGCTCGATGACCACATTATCGATATCGAGAACAAGATGTTTACGCATCGCCCGGATTGCTTCGGTGTGCTGGGCGTGGCCCGCGAGATAGCCGGCATATTGCACAAGCCGTTCAAAAGCCCGGATTGGTTCGTGCCTAATCCTGAATTTCCGAAAGCAGAAGGCGATGAGCTGCAGCTAACTGTACAAAACGAGCTTCCTGAGCTGGTGCCGCGCTTTACGGCAGTTGCTATGAGCGGCATCGAGGTCAAGCCGAGTCCGATATGGCTGCAGGTGGCGCTGACGAAATTCGGTCAAAAGCCCGTCAATAACATAGTCGACCTGACGAACTTCTACATGCTGGTCACCGGCCAGCCGCTACACGCCTATGACCATGACAAGGTTAAATCACTGAGCGGCGGCGAGGCAACGATTGTTATCCGCAATCCTCACTCAGGAGAAAAGATTAAGCTCTTGAACGGCAAAGAAATCGAACCGCGGCCGGAAGCCGTCATGATTGCCACCGACAAGCAACTGATTGGCGTTGGCGGTGTTATGGGCGGCACTGACACGGAAGTTGATGAAAATACCAAAAACATCATTCTGGAATGCGCCAACTTCGATATGTATTCAATCCGCCGCACATCTATGGCGCACGGTCTTTTCACCGACGCCGTGACGCGCTTCACCAAGGGCCAAAGTCCCCTGCAGTGCCTGGCCGTTTCAGCAGTAACCGTCGAGTCAATCATGCATGTTGCCGGAGGCAAGGTTGCCGGCCCGGTGATTGACGATAATAATTTAGACAAAAAGGTTCTGG
>CAYRVE010000135.1:0-2299 GCA_964427685.1 uncultured Candidatus Saccharibacteria bacterium
GGAGTTCTACGGCGCTTTGGATGGTCCGGCAGGAGAGAATCATTGATAATACAGGTATTGACCCCGGCGACTTAATTGTCGGTTTCCAAGAAACGGGCCTAAGGTCGAACGGCTATACCGAGGTACGCGGTACATTCAGGCAAAATTACGGCGAAGATTGGCACACAGCAGAGGTAGAAATAGATGGCCAAACTCAAAAGATTGGCGGACTGGCGCTTCAGCCATCGGTTATTTATAGCCGGGCAATGGTAGATTTAACTGGCGGCTGTGACCCTAAGCGCGAGCCAAAGGCTGACATTCGCGGTTCAGCCCACATTACAGGCGGTGGCATACCAGAAAAATTAGGCCGCGTCCTAAGAACTACCGGCCTCGGAGCTGAAATCGTCGATCCATTCGACCTGCCTCCGTTAATGGTGCTAGCCCAATTTCATGCCGACATGTCAGACGAGATGGTTTATCACACATGGCACGGCGGCCAAGGCATGGTTAATATTACTCCTGAAAACGAAGCGGAACGCATTATTGAAGTGGCCGGAGAACACGGCATCAACGCTAAGATTATCGGCTATGTAACGGAGCGTCCGGGTATCCGTATTTTGAGCCGGGGGCTGCGCAATCCCGGCACAATGTTATCCTTTGAAGCATGAAAGGTGTTTTATTGGTGGACAAACCGGCGGGCTGGACTAGCTTTGACGTTGTAAACTACGTTCGCAAGATGGTTGCCCAGGCCGAAGACAAGAAGCCCAAACAGGTCAAAGTCGGTCACACCGGCACGCTCGATCCATTCGCGACCGGCCTGTTGGTCTTGTTGATCGGCAAAGAATACACCAAAAAGGCTGGTGAGATGTCGAAACTGGATAAAACCTATGAAGTGACCATGAAATTAGGCGAAACCAGCTCCACTGGTGACCCAGAAGGTGATATTACACCGGTATCTGATACTAAACCGACCCAAAAAGCTCTCACAGACGCCTTAAAACGCTTTACAGGGGAGATTAAGCAGACACCGCCAGCCTATTCGGCTATCAAAATCAACGGCCAGCGAGCCTACAAGCTGGCCCGCGCCGGCAAAGAAGTTAAAATTGAACCCCGAAAAGTAACTATTAACAACTTAGAATTAGTAGATTATAGCTATCCAGAAGTAAAACTTATTGCTGACGTCACCTCTGGCACCTACATCCGCTCTCTAGTCGAAGACATCGGCGCAGTCCTCAACACTGGTGCCTATACCGCCGCTCTTTGCCGCACTCAGGTTGGAGAGTCTAAGCTGACAGCGGCAAAAGAAGTAAAAGAACTCACGCCCGAAACATTGAATAAATTTCTGGTTTCTGTGGGTTGCATATGAGAGCGTCATCTGTTAAAATGTTTGAACGATATGATAACAACTGAGAAAAAGACTGCGGCTATTAAGAGCACGCAGGCGCACAAGAACGACACCGGCAGCCCTAGTGCCCAGGTGGCCGTTTTGACGGAGCGCATCAAAGAGCTAACTGAGCACCTGCAAACCCATAAGCATGACTTTATGGCGCGCCGCGGGTTGTTGCAGATGGTTGGCCAGCGCCGCCGTTTGCTGCGTTACATCGCTAAGCATGACAGCAAAGCGTATTTAGATTTGATCAAAAAACTTGGCATTCGCCGCTAAGTGCCCAGACTAGGTGTCTCGAATCTCGAGACCACAAGCTTGTGCACATTAAATAGAATAGGAATATTCCTAGTCAGAGCCGCAGATATATAGCACCGTGCTAGCACAAGGGGCGCCGTATATTTGAACTCTGCCTGGGAACATCCCGGATAGAAAGGAACCCTTATGGGAAAAACTATCAACCCTTTTGGAAAAGACATTATTAAAGTAGAGACCGATTTTTGCGGCCGCAAGCTGAGCCTGGAAGTCGGCCGCGTCGGCTTTCGCACCAGCGCCAGCGTGCTGGCTCGCTACGGCGACACCGTAATACTAGGCACCGCCATGGTCGGCGACAAACCAATCAGTATGGATTATTTCCCGCTGAGTATTGATTACGAAGAGAAAATGTATGCCTCTGGCAAGATCAGCGGCTCGCGTTTTATTAAGCGCGAAGGTCGTCCTAGCGATGACGCTATTCTGATTAGCCGCCTGATTGACCGGCCAATCCGCCCGCTGTGGCCGAAGGGCTATCGTCATGAGGCTCAGGGCGTGGCAACTGTTTTGAGCATGGACCCGGACTTCCGACCAGATATGATCGCCATGATTGCTATGAGTGCGGCCTTTGTACTCAGCGGGGCGCCGTTTGAGGGGCCAATAGCCGGCCTGCGCGAGATCGGA
>CAYRVE010000136.1:0-484 GCA_964427685.1 uncultured Candidatus Saccharibacteria bacterium
TACTATCAAACACAAATCAAAAAAGGAGAATAGATGAAGGTCATTCAAAAAATTGTTGAGGTAGAAAAAGAAGGTTTAGAAGCATTACTTGGGAAGAAAGTAACTCTATTTTGTGCCAACTATTTCTACACAGGAATCCTTATCGGCGTGAACAAGACTTGTGTAAAACTTTCGGAAGCAGCTATTATTTATGAGACAGGTGATTTCTCTAATAAATCTTACAAAGATGTACAATCTCTTTGTTCTAAAGAATTTTACGTACAAACAAATGCTATCGAAGCTTTTGGTACTTTAAAGTGAAGATCATCCATATAAAAAGTAAATACAAGAGACCGATTAAGTCGGGGTCGAGGTCGGGGTCGTGGTCGAGGTCGGGGTCGAGGTCGTGGTCGTGGTCGTGGTCGAGGTCGGGGTCGGGGTCGTGGTCGTGGTCGAGGTCGGGGTCGTGGTCGAGGTCGGGGTCGAGGTCGTGGTCGTGGTCGTG
>CAYRVE010000136.1:584-2289 GCA_964427685.1 uncultured Candidatus Saccharibacteria bacterium
GTCGAGGTCGGGGTCGGGGTCGTGGTCGTGGTCGAGGTCGGGGTCGAGGTCGGGGTCGTGGTCGTGGTCGAGTTCGGGGTCGGGGTCGTGGTCGTGGTCGTAAACTAATGAATAAACACATTCATATAGGCTATGCAAATGAGTTTTGCCCAGTCTGTTATGAAGAATATCTAATAGGAGAAGAAATGGCTAAAACAAATACAACATCGTGGGCTAATCGCACAAAGGAAGCACTTGCTGAAGTGGCAGTGCCTAAAGCTGGATTGAGAGCGGTGGGCACCAATTTCGAAGAAATCACCACTTACTATTCTTTCAGTGTTCCTAAGAAAGAAGGAAAAGGAAAGCATTATCCAGCTGGAACAGAAATCCTTGGAACCTATCAAGGAAGCTTTACGGATAAGACGTATGGCAAAGTGACACACAAGGTAAAGACTGACGCTGGATTGGTTGGATTGCCTGGATGTGCTCAATTGAATAAGTTGCTTGAGCAAGTGGCTGATGGTGCTACAGTGCAAGTGATCTATCGAGGAAAGAATGAAATCCAAAGTGGTAAATATGCTGGTAAGCACGCTCATTCTTTCATTGTCAATGCTGATAAATTCAAAAACGAGTAACATATGAAAAAGCTTTCTCTCATCATTCTCTTACTTAGTCGATTATCGCTCGCCGATAGCATCTTCAACATCTCCCCAGGGAGTGATGAGAGGAACGCTGCTCATTTTGGTATGAGTTTTGCCATTAACACCTTCACATATGCATTGAATAGAAAAGCATTGAGGATGACTCCCTTACAGGCCTTTATCTTTTCTGCTTGCATCACCACAGCGATTGGTGTAACGTATAAGATGATGGAGCCAGGAACTATCAGTTATGGTGAACTAAATCATGCTCTGTTATGGAATAGCATTGGTATTGGTGTAAGTGGTATGACAATTAATTTGGGAGGTTGGTAAGATGCGACATAAAGACTTTAAAGATAAATATGGTGTACATAATCTGTTAGTTTGCAAAATTAAAGATCCTAGTTATAAAAAAGATTTTTTTGTTTATTACACAGAATCAGGAATAGCTTGGTCTGCGGGAGAAGAGTTAGATTCATACGAAGATAAAGATGTTGAAGAAGATTATGGGGATGTTAATTTTGAAGTGGTTGATTGGTTTGATGAGACAAGCTCATCAGTTGAAGAAGAACATAATCCAAAAGAAAAGTGTATATTTAATGGCTGTGAAGCTAGGGTTAATTATATAAGGTTTTGCAATGGGTGTGCCCATGATTTAACCATGGCTAGAGAAAAAGGGCAAACAGTAGTTAATGAGATTGCAATTTCAATTATCCCGCAACAACGAAGATGCGAATGCGGCTCTGAAGCATGTGGATATACAACTCACAGCACGTGGTGCCCTAAACATGTTTAGTAAAGAAGAATTAGAAGGAATTCAGCATTTATTTTTACATGAAAAGTATAGAGTAGAAATGCTGTTAGCAACTTATGAGAACAATACAATACCTGAAGTTTGGGTTAACAATATTAATTTTATAGATGATATTTTAAAGAAGATTAAAAAGGAGCTGAAAAATGGATAAGGTACGTTATGTTGTATCATTAACAATTATGTTAATTGAACTACTTATCTTGTTTAGCTGCGGAGGAGATACAACAGATTGTCGAGGCGGACTTGGTGTATGCATATCGTCTTCCTCTCC
>CAYRVE010000137.1:0-2239 GCA_964427685.1 uncultured Candidatus Saccharibacteria bacterium
AAGCTGGCCCGCGACAAACTTCAGTAGATGCCGCGGCCAGCTCATTTTGGATTCCTAGCTTGTCAGAGCCAGGCCAGAGAATGCAAAGTCAATATTGCTAAGGCTAGCGCTGGAGCCGCTAAAGGCCTCGCCGTCCATCAAGACTTCTATGGAAAAGCCGGCGGTGTTGCCGTAATTAAGCTGCGTAGGATCAGTAATAGCCACGCCGCCGCTAGAATTCGCCGAAATTAAATCTTGCAGCGTAAAGCTCTCTGGCTGATGCGAGCTATCGGGTGTCAGAATAACGTGCACTTGGCTGAGGTTGATGTTGTTGGGGTTGAGCGGCACGCTAGTAACGCTGAACTTGAGAGCCAGCGGCGCGCCACCGTTATTTCGTAAATACAACTTGTAGCTCTGTGCCGACGAGGTGGCGCCGGGTATCAAGCTATTGAAGTCAAAACCGACGTGAGAGCTGCTAAAGTTAATGTCGTCGGTGCTAAGCGCCAGACTGGCGGTTGCCGTCTCGATAGTGTTACCGGTCAGTTTGACTGGTTGGCTCTGCAAAGCGGCAAAGGACACGCCGCCAGCTATCATAACAACCACAGCGACGATAGTACCGGAGCGTGCCAGAGCTCGAAAATGTTGGCGGTGTTTCATGATGGGCCTCCTTATATTAGTGGCTCTCATCATGAAACCCGACCACCCAACGTGTCAATTTTTTAGCAGGATATTTAAGAATTATTTAAGATTTGTTTTTGATTATCTGTTATTCGCAATTCGAATTAGGGGTGTAGCCAGCCGATAATCAGGCCCATGGCCAGAATCGACAACAAGCGGTTACCTAGCGAAATAGCTGTCAAACGCAGGCGGCGTTGGTCAACGGCATTATGTACAAAAACAGTGGTAGCGGCCACGCCCAGCCACAGGATTAGTGCTGTCGCGACACCGGCACCGAGCCAGGTATCCTGAAAGAAACTGTGATATAGAAAGGCCACATAGCCAACCACATAAGCAGTCAGCAAGGCTGCCAGGAACATAAATGGCACGAACCGCGGCATTTCTTTCTGAAAACGCTTTTCGTTAATTTTTGCCAGCTCTTTCCACTCTTTGCCGAAAACGCCATCGGCGTAGTACAACATACCGATTACGATGCTGGCGACGCCACCAAGCAGCACTGCCCAAAGGTTAATATGCACATGCATGTCCACTCTCCTTAGTTAATATCTGGAGTATAGGCCAGCATTGTAAAAAAATCCATAGCCTAAATTATGGTTAAAATTTTATCCTTGACTGGAGGCCTGGGCATCGCCTAGGAGCGCGTTGGCGTCGGCAATAATTTTTTGGGCCTCACTGGTGTCGCCGCCAAGGATTCCGTTCTTATCAAAAAAGTGATTATCGCTCGGCTGGGGGCCAGTCTCGCTGGCATGCCAAACTACGGCACCATAGGGCCACACGCGCTGCGATATCTCTAAGCTGTGCGTTGAACTAGGGGTTGACTCGGTGATCCGCAGCGAGCTAGTGGTATGGGGATTTGGCAGTTTTTTCTTTCCCTGTTGCTGCATGATGACTTGGATATTCTCGATATTTTGGCCGGTGATGGTGCTAAAGCCAAGCATCATCTGTCCGAAGTGGCTAGGAACCGCATTAGTCGTTACTCTGGGGTCGTGCTGCTCTGCTCGATCAAGCACAAAACTGCCAATAGTGACCGCTGTTTGGTGCAGATCGCGGTTATATTCATAAAACGTGGAGGACTTAGATTTATCTGTTGCCTTTGGTGAATGAAAAACGTCTATCAAGCCAATGGCTATTACAGCTGAGAAGACCACCGCGGCGGCAATTTTGCTTTCGGGGGTTCTATAATAGCTCTTTCCAAAAACTGACTTATTCATTATATTATTATACAACTTTTTGTTTTTGTTGTATATGTTTACTTTGGCGGCAAGCCGAGGGCGTAGTCGCGGGCCAGAATCATTAGCTTGGCAAGCTTAGCCTCTGTGTCAATAGCCACATCACCAGCTTGATACCAATTCTTCATGGCTGAGCGTTTGCCAAGTTGCATATGATCGATACCTGGCTTGCTCAGCAAGCGTTGGCCGACATCTTCGCCCAGGCGCAAGATCAAAATGTCATTCTTGGCCTGAGTCCCGAAGGCTAGGTTGCCATTAACAAAATAACCGTGACCGCTAAACATCTTTTTCTTGACCAAATCGCCCGGCCAGTCAGCCAATACGGCGTCAACCCGCTGTTCTAAATTTTGTTC
>CAYRVE010000138.1:0-2229 GCA_964427685.1 uncultured Candidatus Saccharibacteria bacterium
TTTGTTGCGTATTGAGGGACCTGAATTGGTAATATTCCCATAAACTGCATCTCCCAGACAGAGTCCGCCGTCATTAACATAATTGGCTGGAGCGTTTGGAGGTACTAGTGACTGAGCTGGAATAAAACCTCCTCCAAAACATGCATGGTAACCAATTATGCCGTTATAGGTTGTTTGTTTGGGCTGGTTATGCAGTGTCAAGCCAAGCAAAATAGCTGAAACTATTAAGGGTACAATAAGAAAATATTTTAGCTTACTTCTCATAAACAATTTTATGATAGCATAGGGTTCTGACTACTCGTGCTATAGCGTACCCTTTCAGCATAATCATGATGTTTTCGATGATTAAACCAACTCCAGCGGAAATTTCGGCCAAATTGCCGGGGGATGAGATTATCCCGAAACCTGACGTCGTAATGGACCGGGCATTTACTTTGGCGGCGGCGCCAGAAGAAGTTTGGCCGTGGTTTATGCAGCTGGGCAAAAATCGGGCCGGCTGGTACTTTCCGCGCTGGGTGGAGCTATTTATTCTGCCGAGACGGCGTGGTCTGCGACACATTGACACGTCACTCCAGAACTTGAAAGTCAGTAAAATTATCGATGACTGGGGCGGCAAGCATGGCTATTTTGAGGTTGCTGATCTCAAACCGCCAAAGATTCTGGTTCATAAATCTACCCGTGGCAGACTATCGATGAGTTGGGCCATTATTTTGTGTGCTGAAGGCACAGGCACGCGAGTCCACATTCGTTTACGGATGGCGCCTGTCAAACGAGTGTTCTTGGCGCGAGCTGGCGGCGGCTTGATTGACGCCCTGACAATTGTCGGCCTGGCCGCCGGTTTGCGCGAACGGCTGTCGAAAAGCTGATCGCGTTGTCAAAAAACCCAATCTACGTTATAATCACCCCTGTTCTGTGATTTAAGCAAAACTTCAAACCAAGCAAAGCTGTTTGAAGTTTTGAGAGGACGACCGTAGCACCAAGTCGAAGCTTTTGGCTTTAGCCAAAACGAGACAAGTGCGTACGGGAGGACGAGGCGGATGTAGCTCAGCTGGTTAGAGCGTCGGGTTGTGGTCCCGAAGGCCGTGGGTTCAAGCCCCATCATTCGCCCCAAGTATTATTTTTTGTCGGCCTCACTTGAATGAATGACAGTCGGGCCAGATTCTGCTTCCTCGGCTGGCACTAACGTCGTCGCAAAACCATTAATAT
Organism: uncultured Candidatus Saccharibacteria bacterium; assembly: GCA_964427685.1. Classification (GTDB taxonomy): domain Bacteria; phylum Patescibacteriota; class Saccharimonadia; order Saccharimonadales; family UBA4665; genus JARIHC01. The sequence goes on from CAYRVE010000138.1 coordinate 1,207, forward strand.
CGAGCGCTCGCCGGCTAGTCCCCCATATTACCAGCAGAATCACAATGGCGATCAACGGCGTAAACAAGTAGTGTCGCAGGAATAATCCGGCTTGCGTCCAAGACCACTTATTATTGAGCGTTAGGTGCTGCGAGACAGTGCCAATCGCGCCGGTGCTATAAAGTGTTTTGGAAGTCAGGGTGTATTGACCGCTCAACAAACTAGTGGTGTTGAGTCGATAGGCGTATGTCGCCGACGTAACTGTCGCCTGCTGCTTGCCGTTCAGGTAATACATGACCTTATCGATCCCCTGTTCTTGAATCGTCGCCGGCTCGATTATCACCGGCGAAGTTATCTCGATATTGGCGCTATTCGCCGCAAAAACCGGAGGTGATCCGCTACGCGTGAAATAGCTGGTTATCCAGCTAAAGATGGACGGCGAGGTTGTTTTGGTCGCGGCCCGCGTAGTTATACTAAGCGAGTTGGAAGCAGCCGATAGATTGCCAGCTGCGTCGACGGCTTTGACGGTGTAGCTATAGTTGGTATTGGCCGATAGTCCGGAGTCGGTGTAGCTTGCACTTTGCGAGGATCCGATCAAGTTACCGTTGCGGTAAAGTTTATAGCCGATGACCGCGACGTTATCGCTGCTGGCGTTCCAGCTTAGCGCCACGCTATTACTTGTCGTAAGTGTCGCCTGGAGCCCGGTTGGTGCCGACGGAGCCTGTACATCGGACGTTTTTGGAGTAGTGATCGGGGTGGGCCAGGCGTTAATCTTAGCACTGCTATTGCCGGCCGCATCAACGGCGCTGACCTGGTAGGTGTAGCTAGTTCCGGTTGCGGCCGCGCCATCCAGATAGGTGGTATTGGTAGTGGCGGCATATGGCGTAGAGCCGCCATTGCGATAAATGTCGTACGACTGCACCCCAACATTATCAGTACTGGCGTTCCAGCTAAGCTGGACCTCGGTTGGGCCAATGGCGCTGGCTAAGACGTTTGTCGGAGACGTAGGCGGTGTAGTGTCTGCTAGGGTTTTGGTTATCACGG
>CAYRVE010000139.1:0-2197 GCA_964427685.1 uncultured Candidatus Saccharibacteria bacterium
TAAAAACCGGACTGACGTAGCATTCTTTGACTACAAGGATTTTAAGACCTTGCAGCGCTACGTTAACGTTTATGGACAGATAGAGACCCGCAAAAAAACTGGTCTGACTGAGAGTCAGCAGCGGCGCTTGGCGGTGGCCATCAAGCGTGCCCGCCACATTGCTTTGCTGCCATTCGTGGCCAGCAACTAAGAACTGCCATGTACGAAGTTGCAATCGCGTTGCTTCAACTCCCGGATCATAGAATTGTGCTTCAGAGGCGAGATGACGATGCTCCGAGTAGTGCCGGCAAGCTAGGGTTTTTTGGCGGCCATATAGAGGATGGCGAAAGCCCGGATGATGCGATACGACGGGAACTTAAAGAAGAGACGTCGCTTGATGTGCAGGCACTGGATTTTAAGTATCAGGAAAGTTTTAAGGCAGAAGTTGATACAACCCATGGCCGGGAGATACGGAACTATTACCTTTACAAGGTTGCGATAAAAGATGATACGTTCAAAGTATATGAAGGAGTTCGCTCAGAAACGTATAGTGTTCATGAGGCTTTGGGGCGAGACGACCTGACACGGTCAGCGGCAAGAGTACTAAAACAGCTATAATTTAGAGGTATTATGTCTTTAAGCATTACAGATCTCAAGAAAGGTACGCTTTTCCAATGGGAAGGCGAACCGTTCCGTGTGATTGAATATAAACAGAAAGTGATGGGCCGCGGCGGCTCAATCGTTAACGTGCGCATCAAAAGCTTATTGCCGGGCGGTAAAGTCTTAGAAAAGACTTTCAAGGGCAACGAACAAATCGATAGCGCTGATATCACCAGTCAAACGGTCCAGTACCTCTATAATGACGGCTCGACATTTTTCTTTATGAACGAAAAGAGCTTTGAGCAATTTGAGGTTTCAGCCGATTTAATGGAGGACAGCGCCGGATTTATAAAAGAGGGCGATTCCATTCAGCTCCAATTTTTTAATAGCCGACCGATTAGCATTGAGTTGCCTAAAAACGTGCCGCTAAAAGTAGCTTACAGTGAAGATGCCGTAAAAGGCGACACCAGCACATCAATTACCAAGGATGCTAAGCTCGAGACAGGCCTGACGATCCGTGTGCCAGCTTTTATTAAGACGGGCGATGTGATTTCCGTGGACACCGCCACCGGCGCCTACCGCGAACGCGTAAAAGGCTAAACTAATGAAAACGCGTCTGGATCAATGGCTGGTTCAGCAGGAGCTGGTAGCGTCTCGGAGCCAAGCAGAGAGTTATATTAAGTTGGCCCAAGTAGAAGTGAATGGCCAGCAGGTTACCAAGCCGGGTTATATGGTCGGTAAAGCCGATGAAGTTATGTTGAAATCGACAGAGCAATATGTCAGCCGGGCCGGGCTGAAGCTGGCTTCGGTGGCTCAGGCATTAAAGCTGGATTTCAAGGATAAAACTGTGCTGGACGTTGGCAGCAGCACCGGCGGCTTCACCGATTACGCCCTGCGTCACGGAGCCAAAAGGGTTATTGCCGTCGATGTCGGCACAGACCAGTTACACCCGAGCTTACGGGCTGACGAAAGGGTAGAATTACATGAAAAAACCGACATTCGAGATTTCGCGACAGCCGAAATGATAGATATCGTTGTTGCCGACCTGTCTTTTATATCACTGCGTGAGATTTTACCGCGGGTAGCATCAATCGTACCGAGCAGAGCTGAGATAACAGTCATGGTCAAACCGCAGTTTGAAATCGGCAATAGTTCATTAAAACACAAGGGCGTTATCAAGAACGAACGTTTGCGCCGCGATATTTTAAAAGATTTTGAAAGCTGGGTTAAACAAACATTTACCATCGTAGATAAGGCAGACTCCCAAGTGGCCGGCGCCAAGGGCAACCGGGAACGCTTTTATCTCTTACGAAAAGTATAAGCGTAATGCTACACTTCAAGCATGTATTTCGCCTCACGTCTACAGGCTGGCCGCATGCTTGCCAATCAGCTGGTTAAAAAGTATCGTTATGAAAACTGCGCGGTTTTGGCCCTGGGCGATGGCGGTGTTATGGTGGGGGTTCAGATAGCCACGAAGCTACATTGTGTGCTGACACTACTGATTACCGAAGAAATTACTTTGCCCAGGGAGCCTGACGCGATAGCTGGCATTACGCCCAGTGGTAGTATGGCCTACAATACGCGCTATTCTCAGGGCGAGATCGACGAGCTGCTTGGT
>CAYRVE010000140.1:0-2183 GCA_964427685.1 uncultured Candidatus Saccharibacteria bacterium
GAACTGAGGCCGGACTTAGATATACCCTGGGCTAACAGGGGGTTATTGCTTCCAGTGCTTAGGGTGGCCTCGCCGATACTATTTCACACGACTATATATTATGAAAACGGAGATGCCAGCCAGGCCACGTGGCAGGAGCATGTCGAGTCCGATGCCGGGACTATGATGAATGTGAGCCATGCCGAGCAGATCGATGCCTTAATGCCAGCTCCGCTTAGCCAAGGTAGCCCGGGCAACCGCCCGATTCGCGGAATAAGCCACGATACGATCATCATCGCTAAGGAAAGCCTAAGGCATCTGCGTCACGCCTGGGGCTTGGCAGGCTGGATTATACGTCATGGCGGTACCGAGGCCATCGAAAGAGAGTTTGAAAATCCGAACGAAACGCCAGAGGAGAAGGCGGATAGAAAAAAGCGCAATCTGCCAAGCCTTGAGGTCTGCTCTACAGTAATGGAGGCGGGCGGCACCGTGGTGGTGTTTGGAGAGGGCGGTTCAGCTAAACGGGTAAGGACCGAAGACGGTTTTGAGAAAGTAGCCCGCGAACCAGATGAGATGCTGCCGATCCAAATCGGAATCGCACAGATGATCGACGGAATGTCACCAGAGGCAAGGGAAAAATCCAGGATAATGACGGTTGTGTCACGGTATAGCCCCAGGCTTTTCAGATTGTTACGGGCGACGACTGTGGTACTCGATCCGGCTAAACCGGTTGATGGAGGTGTCGAAGAAGTCCGGCAACAAGCCGAAGACCTGATGGCCCGCGGCTATGAACTCGTCAAGGAATTGGATGAGCTCAGGTAGCTAACTATAAATGTGGCTGGGGCGGAGGGATTCGAACCCCCGAATGCCAGTACCAAAAACTGGTGCCTTACCACTTGGCCACGCCCCATCGTTAATACTGTAGATTAACAGATTGATTTTAGCGTAATTAAGGGTTCTGTACAAATATACGTCGGTACGGATTGATTGGACGAAAGACCGTTATTCTGCTATGATTACAGATAAGAATCCAGGATTATTATGCCCCAAAAACCACCTCAAAACCCCGCTGACTATATAGTGCCGCTGAGCGTTAACGGTCTTGAGGGCCGTATGCTCCACATGCTCGCGCCAGAGGGTAAAAACCGCGAGATTCTGTTGATTTACGGCCACCACGCCATGCTAGAACGCTGGTGGGGCTTGGCTCAAAACTTGAATGAACTTGGAACCGTGACCATGCCCGACTTGCCTGGTTTTGGCGGCATGGATAGCTTTTACAAGATTGGCCGACAGCCAGACATTGACGCCTTCGCCGATTATCTGGCGGCTTTTATAAAACTTCGCTATAAGCGGAAACGGATTACGATTTTTGGCATTTCATTTGGCTTCGTAGTTGCCACGCGCATGCTGCAACGCTATCCGGAACTAGCTAAAAAAGTAGATATTCTAGTATCAATGGTTGGTTTTATGCACCGTGATGATTTTTTGTTTTCCAATCGCCAGCAAGCCGTTTTCCGCCGCACCACCCGGCTGTTTGCCACCCGGCCGGTAGCCTTTGTCATACGATACGGCGGTCTAAATAAGCCGGTCATACATTTTTTCACCAAGCGGCTGCCTAACTCCAAAAGACGCTTTATAGAGGTGTCACCAGAAGAATTCAACGAGACTGTGGATTTTGATGTTAAAATCTGGCAAGCTAACGACGTACGCACCCACTGGTACACAACCAGCAAGTTCCTAAACCTCGATAATTGCGGCTCCAAGATCAACCTGCCGGTTCATCACGTCGTCTCAACTAGTGAGCACTACTTTGACAACGAAATCGTCAAACAGCATATGCTGGTCGTATTTAAGGATTATCATTGCTACACTGCCCATAGCAAGGCGCACACGCCAGATATTTTGGCGGATAAAAAACGAATGCGGGTTTTCGTGCCGCCTGGCTTGCGCCGTGTCCTTAGGAAATCAGCTAAATGATATACTTATGTCAATGAAAATCGGATTAGTATGCCCGTACAGTATTAACGAGCACGGCGGTGTTTTAGAGGTCGTGTTAGCTTTGAAAGAAGGTCTGGAAAAGCGCGGCCATAATGTTAAAATCATTACGCCGCAGCCCCGTAAGAACGGCTCAAAGCCGCCCAAGGATGTGATTTTCGTTGGCACTTCAGTGGATTTTAGGACTCTGTCCTTCTCTGACACCACAT
>CAYRVE010000141.1:0-2175 GCA_964427685.1 uncultured Candidatus Saccharibacteria bacterium
GGCATCTGCTAGCAGATCTGGCAGAGAGTGATTGCCCTGCTTGATCTTTAACTGCGCCAGGAGCATCGCAACAACAGGTGTGATATGACCGTTTTGCAAATCTTCCGGCCAATCATGGGCGTCATCATTCAGCTGACGGGCAATCAAGTAGTGGCGCAAGGCCTGTAGCAGATGCTTGCCCGACGACTTATCGGTACCTATGCCGGTCGCCGCTAAAATGGCCATTGGCGGCAAAACGTGGCCCAGCGATCGCTCCGCTAGCTTGGCCAGATTGCCATAGCTTGGCAGTTTGCCAATCACTATCCGGGTGCCGCGAACCTCAAACAGGCAGTGCGCCAGTTCCCAGGCATTAGCGCTATCTATGGTGTCAAACGTTTGACGGACAAGCAGGCTAAAGTCCGGGCTTGACGGCAAGGTCTCGGAAAAATTATCCAAAGAGCGGCGCATAGCAACGTTGGCGACGGAAACTAGTTCCGGCTTGCCTTCCTCGTCCAAAAAATCATCATAAACGGTATAGGCCAACCAGCCATACAGGTTAGCCAGACCTAGCGTCTCAGTAAAGTTAACCGGAACTTTGATCGGCTTCGCCAGTGAACGGTTGAAGCTATATGCCAAGCCGATAATTTCCTTTCCATTACTACCATCAGCGACCTGTCGGAGCGCCCGCAAAGTCTCGGAATGTAAGTCCTGGCCAAGACCTTGGCATTGTCTTTTAGCCATCGTTAGCACGGTCTTGTTCAGGTTTTGGTCGCTCGCGGACTTGGAGGCCCCGGCAACTTGCCGCCCCTGGCTGTATTGTAAATATAGTCGCAAAGCTTCTATGGCGAAGGCCGTCGTCAAAGCCGGAGCGCCGTTGTAGTAAAGCTTGCTGTTTTTGACCGGATCAGCATAAAAAGCCGCGGCCGGCCAGCTACCATCACGACATTGACCGGCCACCAGCTCGCTTACGCGGCTAGATAGGTTCTGTGTGTCGCCTAATCTCAAACGCGCGCCTAGACATAGAGCCCGGTCTAAATCCGTCTTCGCGGCCTTATGTAGCCGCCTAGCCTTGCTGAGCAGCCGGTCTCGATGCGACCCTTTATAAGCCCGTGCAAAGTAGTATATAAAAGCATACGGCGAGGGGTAATACGGTGATGAGAAAGAATCGTCTGATATAACCCGGTCCATTAAAGCCTCAAGATTAGGTAAATCATTGCTCACCAACGACAAAAAATAGGCTATATTACTGTTAACGGCAATGTCCACATCGAGCCACACTGGCTGGCTACTGGTCGGTACTAGCCAAGTTCTGTACGGGCCGCCGACCGTTGTTTCTGTGGCCAGTAATAGTTTGACGATTTTAGCCAGCGCCGCCGCGTTAATCAGCGACGGGTCGTGCAGGTATAAGCCCGCCAGAGCGCAAAAGGTGTCATCCAGATCATTAGGATAGGCCTGCTTGGTGTATTCCGGCGCAGTCTTGGCCCAGTAGTTAAAGCTCCAGTCATCATTTTTTTGGGTCATCAGAAATGTTGCCAGTTTGTCTCTTATAATTCGGGCTTCTGGCATATTCAGGTCAGCCAGAGCCGATAACATCAACGCCGGCACGAAGATGGTTTGCCAACTCCTAATCCGCTTAAACGGCCGCATGGAAGCACTGGAAAAACTGATAAAACTACCGCTTGTTTCCTGGTTTCTAACCAAAAAGGCCAGGCCCCGCGTGATTGCTACTTCAGCGTCGGGAAGTTTTGACATAATAAGTCTTCGGTAAACTGACCATGAAAGTCGTGCCCTGACGCTTGTCTCCAGTAAGTTCGATGGAGCCATTGAAATCGTTGACGATTATTTGTTTCACAATAAACAGCCCAATACCAATGCCCTTAGGTTTGGTCGTATAAAAGGGGTCGAATATTTTAGCGCGGTTTGCTAGCCGGATGCCGGCACCATGATCGTTGATAGCAATGAGCAGGGTTGTGCCCTGGCGTGTAAGCGCTACATTCACTTCCCTTGAGCCAGCTTTTCTTGGCGGTCGGCTAGGATAGGCTTCTATACCGTTGCTCACCAGGTTCAGAATAACTTGGCGGAAACGGGTTACGTCGCCTTTGTACGATAATAACGGTTTGATTGATTTACCAACTGTCGTAGTGATCAAGACGCCGGTTTGCTCGGCCTTCGGTTCGAGTATCTTAATAGTTTCGG
>CAYRVE010000142.1:0-2167 GCA_964427685.1 uncultured Candidatus Saccharibacteria bacterium
CCTGGACGATGACATATCCTATCTCTATCTCTGCTACTTGCTTTGGCGTAATCCCAAACTCCTCTGACAATTCCTCGTGGATTTTTTCCTCGATATCATCATTGGTATCTAGGAATCCGGAAACGCCGCTCCAGTAGCCTGGATATAGATGCATATCCAGACTGCGCTGTTGCAAGAGAATCTCATCCCCGTAACGGACTATACAGTTCACTACAGGGCAGTATCGAACGTTCGTGTAATCAACTTGGCCTGGCTTTGGAACGAACTTTGGCTGGGTCACTGTACTTGCTTCCGGTTCTGGTTTTTGGTCTCTTTGGCCCGAAAGGCGGCTTCCAGGTCAATATCGAGACGGTTGCTAAGGTCCACTAGCAGCCATAGACAGTCTGCCAGCTCTTCCTCAACTTCATGGACTTTGGAATCCTGGTGGGTTTTTTGGCCGTTTAGCTTGCGGATAGCTTTAGCCAGCTCGCCTACTTCTTCTACTAACAGCATGAGTACTTCTGGAACGGTTTCTTGGTCATAGCCGCGTTCGATAACTAGTTTGCGTACTAGTGCCTGGTAATCGGCTAGGATTGGTTTGTTGGGTAACGTAGTCATTTGTCAAACCTTATCGACGTAGTCGCGGCAGAAACGTTCGAAGACAGAGTTGGTCCAGCCGAAGCCGGTTTGGCTGGGATAAAGGCCTTTGAGCGGCGGCTTTTCGGGCGCGACCACATTATATTTTTCTAAAAAGACGTGATTTCTCTGAAACCATTCCAGATTAGTGCCAAGCCATTTTTGAACGATCCGCTGAGCGTCTTGATGGTAACCGTATCGTTCCAGCCCCTTCACCACAATAAAGTGCAGCGGCGCCCAGCCGTTGGGATAGGCCCACTGGGTCGGCATACTGCCCAGCACAAACTGACCGAGCGGCAAAGCATCAGTAGTGGCCAGGCCGCCCTTATTTTCAAAGCGGCGCAAAGCTTTCACTAGTGCGGCGGCTTGTTTCTCGCTAACCATTCCGGCCCACATCGGGAAATAGGCCGCCAGGCTGTTGATACTGCTGCGTCTTTCTTTAGTGTAATTGTAGTCGTAATACAGGCCGCGGGTCCGGTCCCACATCAGTTTGTCCATAACTTTCTTACGTTGCTTGGCGGCTTCCAGCCAATGCACGGCCCCTTCTTTATCGTTGAGGATTTTGGCGGCCCTGGCAAAGTCCGTCTCATACTTGTAAAGCAGGGCGTTTAAGTCAACCGGCAAGTAATTAAGGGCGTGGCGATCAAACCGCGGCGTCATATCCCAGCCGCTTTCGGCTTCGGCCAAATCGTGCAAATAGTTAAAGTCATAATACCGGCTGAGACCCTGATACACCCGGCGTTCGTTTGGCTTTTTAACACCCATCCAGACTACCTGGTATTCCTGCTTAGCGATTTCTATGGATTTTTTTAGCCAGTCGACTCCCGGGTTATAGGCCTCGTAAACGTCAAATATAAAGGTAGTCAGAAGAGGCGGCTGAGAACGGCCCGTCAGGTAGGTACGCGAAGCATTCGGAATAACCTTGAAGCGCTGGAAAAGCGATAGCAAGTCCTCTAGGATTCCAGTAACCAACACCTCGTGCTCCGGGTCAAGCATGCCTTGCACCATAAAATAGCTGTCCCAGTAGTAAAGCTCGTTATAATCAAAGCCGGTTTTTTCGCGATACGATGGCACCAAGTAGGGCTTGGGCAGGCCAAGCAAGCTCTCGTCATCTTTTGGGTGGTAGCGTTCTACTTTCGACCAGTAGCCAGCTATGTACTCGCGAGCCACGGCGACATCCTCCGGCTCTATGGATTTCCCGGGGCGAAAGGATCGTTGCAATGTTTCGGTGACGAATCTTTTTGCTTTGCTTCTTGCTTTGTAGAGTGCCGCCATTGTCTTCTCAGACTAGTGGTTTACCCAACGCCGGTCAAGCATAAATGTAATAATTAGTGTTTCAACGCTAACCTACTTGATTCGCCTCATACGTTAGAGTAGAGTTGTTAATATAACTCTAAATAAACAAAGGGCACCATAGAATGAAATCAATTAATCGAAACCAGGGCGGCTTCAGTTCTATTGAAGTTATCTTAATTATTGTAATTGTCGCCGCTATCGGCCTAGTCGGCTGGTTCGTATATCACACTAAACAAAATAGCGACAAGACGCTGGA
>CAYRVE010000143.1:0-2148 GCA_964427685.1 uncultured Candidatus Saccharibacteria bacterium
AAGACCTTCAAGAACTTTGGCTTTATTGCTCTGATCATATTGATCGCTTTAGTCGCCGTGGCAGCGCTTAACCAACCGAGTACACTCAAGAGCGTGCCGTTTTCGCAGGTCATATCAGAGGCCAACGCTGGGCATATCAAAGAGATCAGCATTCAAAACGATTCATTGGAAATTACGCCCGAAGGCGAGTCCAAGCCAACCGAAAAATCCAACAAAGAAACTGGCTCCAGCATTTACGAGCAAGGACTGACTAACCGAAACGTCACAGTCGATGTCAAAGCCTCATCCAGCAGCGCTTCTACCTGGGAAAACATTGGCATATCAATCATCCCCGTTATTTTAATTAGCTTGGTATTATTCTTTATGATTCGCAGTGCCCAAGGCCAGGGCAACCAAGCCATGAGCTTTGGCAAAAGCCGGGCCCGCCTGTACGGTAATGAGAAAGACAAAGTAACTTTCCGCGATGTGGCCGGTGCTAATGAAGCCAAAACCGACCTGCAAGAAGTTGTGGAGTTCTTAAAATTCCCCAAAAAGTTTGAATCGGTCGGCGCCAAAATTCCTAAGGGCGTGCTGTTAGTCGGTCCGCCTGGTACCGGCAAAACCATGATGGCCCGAGCTGTGGCCGGTGAAGCCAATGTGCCGTTCTTTAGTATCTCCGGTTCGGAATTCGTGGAAATGTTTGTGGGCGTCGGTGCCAGCCGTGTCCGCGATTTATTCGCTAAGGCTAAGAAGAACTCACCTTGCATTATCTTTATTGATGAAATTGATGCGGTTGGCCGCCGCCGTGGCAGCGGCATGGGTGGCGGGCATGATGAGCGCGAGCAAACGCTTAACCAGATCCTAGTCGAAATGGATGGCTTTGAGCAGGGCACTAATGTTATCGTTTTGGCGGCAACTAACCGTTCCGATGTTTTGGACCCAGCACTACTACGCCCTGGCCGCTTTGACCGCCGTGTAAATATCGATCTGCCGGATCGCAAAGACCGCGAAGCTATTCTGAAGATTCACTTTGCCAAGAAGCCGCTGGCCAAAGATGTTGACCTTGATTCCCTAGCTGGCAAAACCGCTGGATCATCGGGCGCTGACTTATCGAACATGGCTAACGAAGCGGCCATCATTGCCGCTCGCAATAACCATCATCAAATCAGCCAAGAAGATGTCACTGAGGCCTTCGAGAAAGTGGCTATCGGCCCGGAGCGCAAGAGCAAGGTGATGAGCGACAAAGAAAAAGAGCTAACGGCTTACCACGAAGCCGGCCATGCTATTGTCGGCCATGTTTTACCGGATAGCGACACAGTTCATAAAGTCACTATCATTCCGCGTGGTGGTACCGGTGGCGTGACCTGGTTCATCCCACCAGAAGACAAGAGCTATCATTCTGTTATCGAGTACAAAGACATTCTAGCTCGCATGCTGGGTGGTCGCATCGCTGAGGAAGTAATCTATGGCCAGGACCGCGTCACTACCGGCGCCGGTAACGATCTGCAAAAAGCCGCCGATTTAGCCAGGGACATGGTTGTCAACCAAGGTATGGGCAAGAAATTACGCGACCAGGTCTTTCACGTTGACGAAGGCATTATGATGGACCGAATCATGCACGAGCGACAGTACTCCGACGACACGGCTAAGATCATTGACGATGAAGTCGAAGGTTTGATTACCGAAGCTGCCACTCGCGCTCGAGCCGTCATTAAAGCTAATCTTGATAAGCTGGAAGCGCTCAAAAAACGCTTGCTCGAAAAAGAGACGGTCGAGGCCGCCGAAGTTAGCAAATTGTTGCAAGGTACGGTTCTGCCCAAGCCGGCTTCGCTCTACTAATTTGTAAATAAAATCCCTAGTTAGCCGGTTCTAGTTCCTCTATACTAAAGGACGATGAACCGCGTAATAAATAAGGCCAATCGGCGCATTAGCTTAAGCAACGCGGCAGTGCTCTTAATTGGTACAGCCTTGGCTGCGCAGATACTGGGGTTCTTTAGGAACCGCTTGGTTGCCGCTAACTTTTCAGCTGTCAGAACAGATTCGTTTTTCGCGGCTTTTCAAATACCCGACTTCTTTTTCCTGACTATTGCCGCTGGCGCTTTGGGTGTAGCTTTTATGCCGGTACTGGCCGACCACTTATATAAAAATGACAAAAAAGGTATCTGGGAT
>CAYRVE010000144.1:0-2140 GCA_964427685.1 uncultured Candidatus Saccharibacteria bacterium
TGCTGAGCGGCTTGATAACTTTCTTTATTTCAGCGGCCAGGAAAGTGGCAATTTCCGGGTCAACGCCAAAATCATATTTACCGGCCAGTTGTTCGCCGGACAGCTTCAAGAGAATGCGCTTGTAAGGTGTTGATCCCATCTTGTCCCCAGTTTAGCAGACAAGTCGTGGATAACTAGGGTTAAATTAGTCTTAAACTTTTTGGCGGGTAGGTCAGGCGCGACCTATACTAAACGCATGAGTCAATTAACACGACAGGATGTTGCTGAAGTTGTCGAAGAGGTCCTTGAGCGGGTTTTAGATCGCAAGCTGGACGAGAAACTCGGCCAGAAGTTCGACGAAAAGCTCGGCTTACAAGCTAATGAGACGCTAGACCAGAAACTCGACAAGCGCTTTGATGCGTTCGAAAAAAGGCTGGACAACAAGTTCGACGGGCGTTTTTCTGTGTTCGAGGAAAAAATGGACGACAAAATGGACCATAAAATGGGCGCCTTCATCGAGCATATGGACGATAAATTCGATAGCCTAACAGAAGCTGTCAGCCTAATGAATACCACCATGGGCACGCTGGCCCGCCAGAGCGACCTCGAAGAAGTCAAAGAAGACGTCAAGACCATAAAGTTTGCCGTAAGAGCTACTAACGAAGACTTGCACCATCTGGAAGACCGCTTTGACCGGTTTGAGCGAGCTTTTATTTAAGATAATAAACCACAGGGTGTCGTAGTTATTACTATTTTATTGGCGGGCGGCGGGGTCTATACTAAGTAATCTATGAGTGAGGGGAACTACGACGACGAGGCTATGCAGCGCATGGCTGATTTGGTGGCTGAACAGATTGTCAGCCAGTTTAAAACGGCTATGGAGTCGATTGACGAGATCAAACTTCAGGTCGCTAAAATCCCGGCTATCCATGATGATGTAGCTGAATTGGTTAGCGACATGCGAGCCGTCAAACAAGCCATCAAGGAGACTAACCAGGATCTGCGCGAACTGGACGAGCGGGTCACCCAGCTCGAAACTTCGGCGTACCATGCCTAAGCTTAAGGTCTATTCCTGGAACGTCAACGGCATCCGCGCCGTTAAGCGCAAGGAATTATTTCAGCCATTTCTCGACGCCGAAAAGCCGGATATTCTGTGCCTGCAGGAAATCAAGGCCAAGCCGGAACAGATTGACGTTGATATCGATGGCTACGATGCCTTTTGGTACTCGGCCGAGAAACCCGGCTACAGCGGCACGGCGATTTTAAGCAAAGTTAAGCCCCTGCAAGTAGTCAACGGTTTCCCGCAAGCTATTATAAAAAAATTCAAGGTCACCGGCGACACTTACGGCGACCCCAACCAAGAGGGGCGAGTGATTGCCGCTGAATTTGATAAATTCTGGGTAGTCACCGTCTACACGCCGAACGCCAAAGACGATCTGAGCCGTATCCCCCTGCGTCATAAGCATTGGGACCCGGCCTTTTTGGCGTACTGCCAACAGCTTGAGAAGACCAAGCCGGTGGTTTTTTGCGGCGATCTGAACGTGGCGCACACGCCGGACGATCTGGCCAACGACAAAGCCAACGTCGGTAAAAAGGGCTTCACCGATGAAGAGCGGGCCGGCTTCCAGGCCTTCGTCGATGCCGGTTTCGTCGATACGCTCCGCATGTTCAAGCAAGGCAAAGGGCATTACACCTGGTGGAGCCACTTTGCCAATGCCCGCGAGCGCAACGTCGGCTGGCGGATCGATTACGTGCTGGTTTCGGCCAGCCTGAAGGGCAAAGTCAAAGCCGCCGCCATCCACCCCAAAGTGATGGGCTCCGACCACTGCCCGGTATCTGTTACACTGGAGCTATGAGCAAAGGTGATAAAGGTGACGCCGAGACAACTCTCAAAGAGCTAAAAGATCTCGTTCATAAGTTTGAGCAGGAACGTGGCTGGCAGAAACACCACAATCCTAAGAATGTGGCCATCTCGCTGTGTATTGAGGCCGCCGAACTGCTGGAACATTTCCAATGGGATGAGTATCGGCAGGAAGACAAGCAGGCTATCGCCGACGAACTGGCCGACGTTATCTTCAATTGCTTGAATTTCGCCAACCAAATGGATATCGACATCTCGACGGCTTTTATGAGTAAGTTCGAGCGCATCCAAAAGAAATAT
>CAYRVE010000145.1:0-2140 GCA_964427685.1 uncultured Candidatus Saccharibacteria bacterium
CTGCTGCTGGGATGTAAAGTCCGATATTTGGTGTGAATGTACCCATCTAAAACCTCTAAAATTCAACTACGTTAAAAAGAGCAACGGAAGCCCCACCTATACTACAGTTTGCCCAAATCGCATCACCTGGGCCTAAAGATGGAGCCCTACTAGCAGAAGATGAAGCAACACCAAAGTTTGTTGAAGTACCACTGACACTTACGTTATTGGTAATCCTGAAAGTAGAACCTGGAGATTGTCCACTTGGCACATATTGGAAATAGTTTGATGATGTACTGGACTGAATAGAAAATGCTGTGGCAGAAATACCGCCAAAGTTCAAGTTTCTATCCAAGATACAAGCTGTCTTTCCTGATGGACATGTGTAGCATAGGTTGTTACCAGAGACCATATTCACAGCCTTCCCTGATTTAACACCCGAATTGCTTGCAAATTCTACAATGACAGGCCAGCAGTTTACAGAAACCGCACCACTTAAAAACACAGCAAGGATTTCTCCTGAATCCAATATCAAGGGAACTGTCTGTAATATGTTTTGAGGTGTTCCAGCAGTCAAAGAAAGCTGAGATCCTCCACCATTATAGTAAGTTCCACTGCTGCTAAATGTTGGGGTTGCATTCACTGAACCTTGGGAATTACAGTAGATTGCGCTGATTAAAGCCCTTCTTCCTACTGGAACAGTATATAAATTATTTTGACCGCTAGTTGAGATGACGGCATTGGCATTGACTAAAGTCATGTCCAAAAGAGCAGTACCAGCATTAACCGTCATATAATTTTGATTGATTGCATTTTGGGTCATCCTGGAACCTCCATAATATTTACCCAGATCATTTGTGTTGCTGTGGCAGACCCAGAGGTAAAGGAGATAAAATCCCCAGCATTTAGACCTATTGAGCAAGTGCCAGCGATGTCGATGTTTGTGTTAGGAATACTCGTTGAAGCCGAAGCAGCTGAGCTTGGGCTAACGCTTCCCCCACTATTGACGATATTCCAACGGCGAGTGACTGCACTGCCTGAATTGTTTGAATAGTAGAGTTGACCTAATCCTGTCGCAGTTCCCACACCACAGTTTTGATCCAATATGAAAGCTTTTGTGTTTGCTGGGCATGTATAGAGAGTTGTATTTCCGCTGATGACAGAAAGTGCTTTAGCTGTCTTTACTGAGATTGTATTATCGAACTCAAGGATGGGGTATCCAAAATTCAAAGCAGTACCCCCACTGATTGTGACTGAGGCACTTTCTCCAGCTTCAAGTATAATTGGAGCACTCGGATTTAAAACCAAACCGCTCATTGAAGTGGAAGTGGAAACGCTAATCGCATAATAGTTTCCGCCCGATTTGATTTTTGCCTGACTTGTTATGCTGACAGGAGTTGCGCTTCCGTTTGCGCCATAGTTTGGATAAATGATGGCTCTTTTTCCCGAGGGAACTGTATAAAGATCTGTAGTCGTAGCAGCCAAAGCTGATTGAAAATTATCAATGAACTTAGCCCCTGATAATCCAACTGCTCCAGCAGGAGAGTAAATTAAATTGTTTATGACATTGTTTGTTCCCATTAAAACTCCATAACGTTTACAGCACAAAGTGCGTTGGAATTAGTCAAATTGCAGTTCCAGACGATGAAATCCCCAGCACTTAGAATAGCTCCGCAACTTATTCTCGTAGCAGATGCTGTGACTGTAGAGATAGATCCCCTGAATAAATTATTAGCACCTTTTGAACCTCCGCTAGGAACTAAATAAAAGTTTGAAGTCAACGTGCTTCCCGTGTTGTTAGAAATCAATACACCTGCATTCGTCATACCCCAAATTTGACCGTTTCCTGTCAATATGACAGCATTTTTACCAGCAGGGACTGTATAGACAGTTTGATCTCCGTTAAGAGATCCAAGAGTCTTTACCGTCTTAATTGGAGCTGTATTATCGATTTCTACTATTTGAACCCAGGCATTAAGAGAAAGCTGAGTGCCATTCCATGAAATGGTCTCTCCAGCTTCCATGATGAATCCGCCATCACTGGTGTCACCCAGATAGGTAGAGGCAGACAAAGAAATCGAAGAAAAGGCAACGTTGTAATACGTGCCTGAGATTTTCCAGTTTTGAACTAGAGTATTAGTACCAACAGCTCCATTGTATA
>CAYRVE010000146.1:0-2139 GCA_964427685.1 uncultured Candidatus Saccharibacteria bacterium
TCAAAAAGCATGGCCTTCCCAAAGAGGAAAGCGAGCGCATCGAAATGCTTAAGAAAGCTGCGATGGAAAGGAACAAATGCCAGCGTCCTTAATCGCGACAATGGGCGCAGACGCTGGACCGTTCAATCGTGAATTGGAAGCGGCGGCGGCGGCGGCGGCGGCGGCGGGAAATAAGATTGAACAAAATCTCAGTCCGGCTCATGCTAGAATCGGGGGCAGTGGATTTTTGCGCGAGACACTCGTTTTGCTTCGAGAGATTGGACGCGGAAACTGGACGCGAGTTCCCGGCTCGTTCACGCTTTGGATTCAATACGCACTTGTTAAATTCCCGGCTTTGAAAAGCCTGTTGAATTTGACGACATTGGCGTTCGGCGCAATGGCGGCGGCGGCGGGATATGCGGCTTACAAGATTCAAAGCCTCACCAATGAATTTGTTTCCGGATCGGCTGTTTACAACACATTCGCCAACACTCTCGAACATGCCGCGAATGCCTTGGAGCATTTGCAGACGCTTTCTGAAAATCAGGCAGAGTGGTTGCGCCGTTTGAACGAACACGAAATCACGTTGACAGAATCAACGAATGAACGTGTGCGGGCCATGCGTGAAGAATTTGAAGCGCAACAGCGGGTAGCCCGCGCCAACGGCCAGACTCCACGAGAAGCGCAACGGGCCAATATCGCAGAGCAAGAGCGCGAGCTTAGGGAAATCGAAATCGCCAAGCAAGAGGCGATCACCCGCGCCAACGATGCCAGACAAGCGGAGATTCGCGCGGCTCGTGAGAACGACCAATTGTTGCGCGGGCCTTTGGGTATGGCGCATACCGAAGATTTGAAAAGCCAGGCTGAGGAAGCTCGCG
Source organism: uncultured Candidatus Saccharibacteria bacterium (assembly GCA_964427685.1). Classification (GTDB taxonomy): domain Bacteria; phylum Patescibacteriota; class Saccharimonadia; order Saccharimonadales; family UBA4665; genus JARIHC01. The sequence goes on from CAYRVE010000146.1 coordinate 858, forward strand.
CAATTCTCAAAGCGGCAATGGAAGATGTCACTAAACAAAAAAGCAGCATTCTGAATTCATGGGGCATTACCACAGCCAATCCGATCCCTCACCGCTTCACCGAATCAGAATTAAACAGCCTCGACCGCTCCGTCCAAGGCCCGCGCGGGAATAAAGTATTGACAAATGTCAATTACGCCAAATACATGGCAGACCAAATCGAGGCGAATTATTTAGCGCACAAAGCGCAACAAGATGCTTCGGCGAGAAACCTTGAGGACGCCAAACGTGCGGCGGAACGCGCGGCGCGGGACCGGGATTCGCTTTCCCAGGAAGAGCGCCGGCGGGCAGATGCGATTCAAGCTGAGCGCAATAACCCCGTGAATAATCGAGGGCAGTTATTGCGCGGTGAACTCAATTCTTTACAGCGCGTCGGCATTGGCTTCGCGTTACCCGCGCAAGTCGAAATGCTGGACGTTGCGCGAAAGAGCGAGCGGCATTTGAACCATATCAGCAACGCTATATCTGGCCGTGGAACTCAAGTGCGCGGGCCGTCAACTAATTCTGGCCGGGGAGTGAGGTTCTAAAATGTCGTTACCATTTACTCCATTTGAATCGACGATAAAAAAAGGAAGTCCATTTCCTCAAGGCCAGCGTTATACGATTGACTACGACCCGCAACGCGGATTCACGTATTACAGCGATTACTTTGGGGGATCGCAAGAGCAACTACTGGCCTTGCAGCAAACGATGATTCAGAATGGCGTTGCTTGCCGCCTCGAACTTTACGAGGACGTTGGGACACTTCACGTCGATGATTCCACTTCTCAATGGACAATCGACTCTTGGGAAATTGCTGGTAGCAGTGAGAGTGTTGACGGATTGGCGCATCCGACAATGCTGGCGTTATTCGCCGGTGGCCTTAATACCAACGTGGCAAAGATGCGCCAGGCATTGCAGGACAATCAATCCGTTGATGATTTTTACAATGACTTGGTAAATTCGGGATTCAGTCCAACCGATGCGGAGACAGCTTCCAATTTTTACATCCTGCAACAGCGCGGGCAAACAGCATTCCGCCAGCCTTCCTATGTCTTGCGCCATCGAACGAATGTCAGCAATCGCTGGCAGGCGAACGTCTCTGATGTTGGAGTCAACACGATTTACACACCGGCGCAATTGTTGACCGAAGTCACCAGCTCGGGCGTTTGGATTTTCCCCTTGCCGCCTCGATTGCAATTCAAGCTGGCGGCGATTCCACCGCTGGCGCCGGAAGCTGGTTATCTGTGGGGCTGGCTGAAAT
>CAYRVE010000147.1:0-2122 GCA_964427685.1 uncultured Candidatus Saccharibacteria bacterium
GACCCGCGAGCTGAGCGGCGAGGAAGCCGAACGCCCGGTCCTCGACGACGAGGAGGTGCGGAAGATCGCCAGCGTGGGACTCGAGATCGAGCGCCACTACGGCTCCCCCCAGGACACCGAGTGGGCGATCGACGGCGACGGAGCGATCTGGATGCTGCAGTCCCGCCCGATCACCTCGCACCCCATCCAGTCGGAGCAGGGGCGGCCCACCGCGGGGCCGGCGATCTTGCGCGGCCTCGGGGCGGCGCCGGGCCGAGCTGCCGGCCCCGTGCGGGTGATCGGCTCCCGCGAGCAGGCGGGCGAGCTGCTGGAGGGCGAGGTTCTGGTCACTCATATGACCGCGCCCGACTGGGTGCCGCTGATGCGCCGGGCCGCCGCGATCGTCACCGACTCGGGCGGGATGACCTGCCACGCCGCGATCGTCTCGCGTGAGCTCGGGATTCCCTGCCTGGTCGGAACCGCGAGCGCGACCTCGACGCTCCGCGATGGCCAGATCGTCAGCGTCGATGCCGGCGTGGGGACGGTGACCGAGGGCTCGAGCGGCACCAGTTCACCGAAGCCGGACGAGAAGCGGGCGACGAACGGGCCGATCGTCACCGGCACGAAGCTGCTGGTCAACCTCTCCGAGCCCTCCCAGCTCTCACGGGTGGCAAGCCTCGACGTCGACGGCGTCGGCCTACTGCGGGCGGAGCTGTTGGTCGTCGAGGCGCTCGACGGCGTCCACCCGCGGGTACTGCTCGAGCAAGGGGAGGGCGAGCGCTTCGTCGAGCGGATGGCGGACTCGCTGCTCGAATTCGCCTCCGCCTTCACCCCGCGGCCGATCACCTACCGGGCGATCGACTTCCGCAGCAACGAGTTCCGCGGCCTTGAGGGTGGCGAGCGCTTCGAGCCCGAGGAGGCGAACCCGATGATCGGCTACCGCGGTGCCCTCCGCTACGTCCACGAGCCCGACCTCTTCGGGCTCGAGCTGCAGGCACTTGGCCGGGTTTGGGACGCCGGCCACGAGAACCTGCACCTGATGCTGCCCTTCGTGCGCACTCCGCGCGAAGTCAGTGCCTGCCGCGAGCAGATCGAGGCGGCCGGGCTGCTCTCGCGGCGCGGCTTCGAGCTCTGGCTGATGGCGGAGGTCCCCTCCGTCCTCTTCCACCTCGGCCGCTACGCCAAGCTCGGGATCGCCGGCATCTCGATCGGCTCCAATGACCTCACCCAGTTGCTGCTCGGTGCCGACCGCGACTCGGAGCTGGTCGCCGAGGTCTTCGACGAGCGCGACGAGGCGGTCACCGCCTACATCGCGGAGCTGCTGGAAGCAGCCGGCGCCCTCGGCCTGAAGACCTCGATCTGTGGGCAGGCGCCCTCCGTCCATCCCGAGTACGCGGAGCTACTGGTGCGCAGCGGAATCGGGGCGATCTCGGTCAACGTCGATGCCGTCGATCGCAGCCGCCGCCTCGTCGCTGCCGCTGAGCGCCGGCTGCTCCTCGAACGGGCTCGCCGAGAAGGAGCGGTGCAATGAATGCCTACCAGCTGACCGCCTGGCAATCGCAGCCGGAGCTACGCGAGGTGCCAGTGCCCGAACCGGGTCCGGGCGAGGTGCTGATCAAGGTCGGCGGCGCCGGCGCCTGCCACTCCGACCTGCACCTGATGGAGTGGCCACCCGGGACGATGGGCTTTGAGCCGCCGTTCACGCTCGGCCACGAGAACGCCGGCTGGGTCGAGGCGCTCGGTGCCGGAGTCGAAGGGCTGGAGATCGGTGAGGCGGTCGCCGTCTACGGGCCCTGGGGCTGCGGGCGCTGCCGTGCCTGCCGGCTCTCGGCCGAGAACTACTGCGAGCGCCAGGCCGAGATCGGCGCCTTCGGCGGCGGCCTCGGGCGCGACGGCGGCATGGCCGAGTACATGCTCGTCCCTCACTCCCGCCTGCTGCTGCCACTCGGCGACCTCGACCCCCGCGAGGCCGCCCCGCTCTCCGACGCCGCCCTCACCCCCTACCACGCGATCAAGCGTTCCCTGCACCTGCTGGTCCCGGGCTCGACCGCGGTCGTGATCGGCGTCGGCGGCCTCGGCCACATGGGCGTGCAGATCCTGCGCGCCCTCAGCCCGGCCCGGATCGTCGCCGTTGACGTCGCCG
>CAYRVE010000148.1:0-2080 GCA_964427685.1 uncultured Candidatus Saccharibacteria bacterium
TTTTATCGCCATTGGCTTGCGCCACCTGGACGTGGAGCGCTCCAAGATGGAGCTGCTCAGCCTATTGCGCGGCCAGTGGGATAACGGCATGCTGCCAAACATCATTTTCCGCGATGACCCGCAGTATCGGATAGACCGCGGCGTCTGGCGTAGCTGGCTGAACCCGTACGCCCCCAGCGATGTTACAACTACCGGCATTACCCAGCCGCCAATGCTGGCTGAGGCCGTGGTACAAGTAGGTAAGAAAATGGAGTGGCCGGAGCGCCGGTTATGGTACCGCATGGTTTATCCGGCTCTGCTGAATTATCACCAATGGCTGTATAAGGAGCGCGATCCGCACGGCGAGGGCCTGGTACTGCTGGTCCACCCCTGGGAAACCGGCCTCGATAACACGCCGCCTTGGATGGATGAAATGCACGAGCACCTGATGCCGCTGTGGATTCGCTTAATAGAAAAGACGCATTTTGACCGTGTCATTACCCTTTTCCGCCGCGACACCAAATCGGTCCATGCCGACCAACGCTTCTCAACCGTTGAGTCGCTAATGCTCATGGACACCCAGCGCCGGCTGCGCCGCAAGCGTTATGATATCAATAAAATCCTCGACCACTCGCTGTTCGCCATAGAGGATTTGGCATTTAATAGCATTTTCATCCGCGCCAACAGCCACCTGCGCGATATAGCCAAGTCCCTGCGCGAGGAACTGCCCCCAGAACTTGAAAAACAGATGAAAAAGACCGAGGAAGCCCTTGAGGGGTTGTGGGATACCTACTCGGCGCAGTATTACTCGCGCGACTTCATTACCCACCGCTTGCTTAAAACGCCGTCCATTGCCACATTATTACCGCTATATGCCGGCCACATCGACAAAGACCGCGCCGAAAAGCTGGTGCGATTGCTGGAAAACGAACATACCTTTGGCCCGGCCTACCCGGTACCTAGCGTGCCATTAAATTCCTTCTGGTTCCACCGCAAGCTGTATTGGCAAGGCCCGAGTTGGGTCAATATGAACTGGCTAATCATCGACGGGTTGGAACGCTATGGCTTCAAAGACCACGCCGCTGCCCTGCGCGAAAGCACCCTGGAGATGGTGCGCAAATCCGGCTTTTACGAGTACTTTGATCCGATGGACGGCTCGCCAGCCGGCGTTGCTGACTTTTCCTGGACCGCCGCTCTAACTATCGACTTGCTTAAGAACTAACAAGCATTAATCGTCCAGTTGCGGCTTGTCTAGTACCTGCGGCTCGACAGTTGGCGTAGTGTCGGCGATTTTGACGATGTCGCGGTCAATCTTGCCAAGCTCTTTATAGGTAGTGTTGTAATGTCCAACGGTGGTGCCCAGGCTGTTGCCAAGTTTCTGCATGTAAGCATTGTGCGCCATTAAATGCTTGCTCAGCTGCTCAATATTTTTGCGGATTTTTTCAGTGTCTTTATGAATTTCTATAGATCGCAAGCCCTGCATAATAGTTTGCAGCATGGCTGACAGCGTGCTAGGACCAACGATGGTTACTTTTTTCTCGCTGGCATATTGGATAAGATTGCGGCCGCTGACGCTACCCAGGCCGACCTTGTTGGCCAGCAGGTCATAGTAAATCGCCTCAGAGGGGATGAACATCAGCGCCTGGTCCAGCGTGCCCTTGCCAGGCATTATATACTTGGCCGTCTCGTCGATGCGGTTTTTGATGTCGGTTTTGAACTGTTTTACCAGCGCGTCTTTGTCATCGGCTTTGGCTTCAATCAAACGATTGTAATTTTCCAGTGAGAACTTGCTGTCAACCGGCAAAACCTTATCATCCAAGAGGATCGCGGCGTCGACAATCATGCCATCGCCCAGCTTATATTGCAGTTGATAGGCGCCCGGCGAAAGGGTGTTTTTGAGGATTTGTTCCAGGTAGAACTCGCCGACCACGCCGCGCTGCTTGGGGTTTTGCAAGACATTTTGCAGAGTTTTGAGTTCAGCGGCGATATCACCGACGTTCTTGTTGGTACCTTCCAGTTTAGTGAGCTTCTCAGTGACCTGCTGTAGGATTTTTATATTGGCGGCCGACTGCGAGGCAATCTGCTTGTTACTGGCGCCCAG
>CAYRVE010000149.1:0-2030 GCA_964427685.1 uncultured Candidatus Saccharibacteria bacterium
ACTTTTTCTTGAGCCTGCCAAGAGTTAAGAGGCGTGTGAAAAATAATACGATGCCTAAAATTTGATGTGGTATAAATAGTAGTGAATAAGATGAGGTAAGCCAGTGGCGCGCATTTTAGTAGTGGAGGACGATCGTGACCTGAATAACGCTTATTGTGTTATTTTGCGCAATGAAGGCCATGAGATCGCGACAGCTCATGACGGCAGACAAGCCCTGACTAGACTCAAGAACTTTGCACCGGATCTTATCCTGCTTGATTTGCTGATGCCCGTAATGGGCGGCTTAGAGTTTCTCCAGAATTATGACCTGTTACAAGGTAAGGCCGATGTCAAGGTCTTAATCTTCACTAATATGGAAAATTCACCAGAGGTAGAGCAGGCTTACAAATTGGGGGCTCATCGCTGTATTATCAAATCTTGGACGGCACCACATAACCTGGCAAAGGTCGTTACGGATAGCTTGCGCGGTGACGTACCGTCAAAGACCACTAAAAAGCCCGTCAAAAGCAGGGCCAAGGCTAAGGCATAGCTCAGAGTGTAACGTGAACGTCGGCTATATACTGATCGTTTAGTAGGCGCATCAGCGCGGCCAGGTCCAGCCGGTAAGGTTTGTGCTTATCATAGCTGATAACGCCGCGGTGTTTTAGCTTATTTAGTTCAGTGGCTGCTGTTTCCCTTGTCAGGCCAGTCAGATTAGCGAAATCTTGATGTGTTAGATTCAGCTCAATTTCCACTTCTTGATCTGCCACCCGGTGGCCGTGGCTAAGCGACAGGTAATGCAGGGTGTATAGCAGCTTATCGCTAGCGCGGGAGTGCTGCAAGGCGTTTAGGCGCATCGACTGGCCCAGCTCATCTGTCAGGTAGCGGTCCAGCTCTTTGTACAGTAGATCCGGGCTGCTCTTGATAAATGCCACGAATTCTTCGCGGTTGATACTGTACAGGCTAGCCGCGGGCGTAAAGGCTTCATAGTAGTAAATAGAGTTCGGCATCTTGCCGTACACCCAGGCGCCCGGAAACACCATGCCTGGCGAGTAAAAGTCGACGGGTTTCTCATCGCCGCCAACACTTAGATTATAGGCTTTGACGATGCCTTGTTTGACGACGAAAGCCGCCCGTGGCGCCTCGCCCTGGAAAATGATAATCTCGCCCTTTTTAAAGGTTCTGACTGGGTGCTTTTCCAGAAATGCCTGAAAGCGTTTGTCTGTAGCGGAGTTCGTCATTGCCTAAGTATAGTAACACCGGGTGGAGCGGCTGAACAGAGGCGCCGCGGTAAGGCGTTAGTTGTTTGCCGAGGCGCTTGGCGCTTGGTTGCTGCCAAGTAATACTATGAAGTCCGCGTCATACATGCTGCCGTAGGGGTTTGTCGTGGTAACATTGTTGCCCAGTAGCTGTACCAGTAATTTCCGGGTGGCTGGTTTCTTACCGCCGGAATTATCAATAATAGTGGTGGCTGCCTGATTACCTGAGGCATCGCCAATATCGGTCACGTTCAAGCCCTTGACCTTCAGTTTGGTTCGTTCTTGTGAGGCCAGCCCCGACGTGCCAGTGGCATTGAGCACCACTACGCTGGCACTTTCTCTAACAACCGGGTTAGAAGACGTTTGTTGCTGAACGAAGGCCTGGATGGCGCTGAAATCATCAATACCGGCCGCCGGTATCAAGGCCGATTCGCCGTCGCGAGTAGTATAGCTGGTAAATAGATTTTTACCGTTAGCATCGCTAAGACTGAGCGATTTAATGTTCCTGGAATTAATTTTCTTGGTTAAATCATACAGGCGATGAACTTCCGGCAGCGTCATGTCGGTCTTGACGTTGCTGCCAACAGCGTCAAACAGGCTAGTCAGCTTAGCTGGGTTGGCTATGACGCCGGCCGTGGCAGCCTTGTTCTTAAGAGCTATCAGTAATTCGCGCTGGTCTTGGGTGCGCTGGAAGTCGCTGTTCCCAAAACCGTATGATCCATAGGCATCGCCGCGGGCGCGGGCTAAGTCCAGGGCCTGCTCGCCATTGAGAACATGCGGACCATTGGTTAG
>CAYRVE010000150.1:0-2029 GCA_964427685.1 uncultured Candidatus Saccharibacteria bacterium
CTTTGTCGCGGAAACCTTCGGCGATAGCCAGGCCGCTCAAGGCCACCCGCAGGCGGGCTCCTGGCGGTTCATTCATCTGGCCAAAGACCAGGGAAGTGTTCTTTAACACGTCAGCGTCCTGCATTTCGTGGTACAGGTCGTTGCCTTCGCGGGTACGCTCACCAACACCGGCAAAGACCGAGTAGCCGCTATGGAATTTGGCAATGTTATTGATTAATTCCTGGATAAGCACAGTCTTACCAACCCCCGCGCCTCCAAAAAGACCGGCTTTGCCGCCCTTAGTCATCGGGCAGATTAGGTCAATTACCTTAATACCAGTTTCCATTATCTCCACTGTGCCGGATTGATCAATTAGCGGTGGTGGGGTTCTGTGGATTGGCGCCACTTCATCGAAGGTACCACCCTTATCATCAATCGGCTGGCCGGTGACGTTGAACATCCGGCCCAGCGTCTTTTTACCGACTGGCACGCTGATTGGCGCGCCTGTATCAGTGACTTCAGTGCCGCGCTCCAGCCCATCGGTTCCGCCCAGGGCAATAGCACGCACGGACGATTCGCTGAGGTGCTGAGCGACTTCCAGGGTCAAGTCCTGATCGTTCAGTTTGACCGTTAAGGCGTTATAAATCGCCGGCAACTGGTCAATCGTGAACTCTACATCGACAACCACGCCCACAATTTGCGTGATTTTACCATTCTTCGTCTTAGTTTTACTCTTTGTTGCTGTCGCCATTATTATCCTCCTAATTCCAGATTGAGCAGTTGATTTAATTCTTCAATTTCCCAGATACGTTCCTGTGCCCTCGCATTAGCTTCAGCTCTTTCCATTTCTTCCGTAGCCAAAGCCGGATCATAGGTTTCTGGAGTCAATGAGCCAACACCGCCGCTCAAGAACTCCGCGCCGCCCGGACCCGGGCGATAGCTAACAGTCGGCGGCTGAAAATTACCCCTATCCATTGAGGGCCTCCGCGCCGCCGGTGATTTCGGCCAGTTCCTGGGTAATAGCGGCCTGACGGGCAGTGTTTAATTCCAGCGTGTAGTCGCCGATTAGGTCGTTGGCGTTATCGGTGGCGTTTTTGGTGGCCATCATGCGCATGGCGTGCTCGCTGGCCAGGCTTTCTAGTACGGCTTGCCAGATTTGGGCCTCGATCAAACGGGTGGTGACTTCGGCGACCACTGTTTCAGCATCCGGCTCGAAGTTGCTGACAGTCAACTCTACATCAGCATTGTCGATGACCGGGGCGGGCAGTAGTAATAAGTCGGTGGCTTCTTGAACTAGATTGGACTTAAAGACAGTGTAGAGTACCCGAACGTCATCAATCGTTTCATCGGTGTATTTGTCAATAACTGTGTTCAGGATAGGACGGATGTCGTTAGCGGTTGGCTGATCGCCAAACGGCGGATATACGGCTGTCAGTTCGACATTGTGCAGGCGGCGGACAAACTGCGCGCCCTTGCTGCCGATGGTGATAACATGGCTTTTAACCTTTTTATCACGGTCTTCGCGCAGCCCGGCAGTCAGCAGCTTAAGGACGTTGGCGTTGTAGGCGCCAGCCAGGCCGGTATTGCTGGTGATTACCACATACAGGCGGTTTTTGACGGTACGTTTGCGGAACAGCGGCAGTTGTTCGACTTCGCTCATGGCGTTGAGGCGGCGTAGCAAATCATAGGCCAGGTCGCGGTAGTCGCGGCTGCGCTTAGCGTAAGCCTGGGCTTTGCGAAGTTTGCTGGCGCTCACCAATTCCATAGCCTTGGTAATCTGCCGTGTGTTGCTAATCGACGTGATGCGTCGTTTAAGGGTAATCGTGCTAGCCATTTTGCTCCTCGGCCTTCTGGGCCTTTGACTCCTTGTAGCTGGCGGCAACGGTCTTGGCCAGTTTAACGACGGTGTCTTTCTGGGCGTCGGTCGGCTTGTCGCCGGTGTTGATGGCTTCTATCAACTTAGCCTGTTTGGACTTGAGCTCACGCAGCAGCGATTGTTCGGCAATCTTGATCTTATCGATTGGTACGTCGTCGAAACAACCTTCGTTGG
>CAYRVE010000151.1:0-1996 GCA_964427685.1 uncultured Candidatus Saccharibacteria bacterium
GTTACAAGAGCCGTCGGCGCAAGAGCACTACCAAGTTTATCGTAAGGTCGCGTCATGCGAGCAAGAGGAGATAAGAGATGAGTGACAGTAATTTCATAGAAGTTGTTAAGTATCCACCGACCCACCGAGGTGATGTTGCGCTAAGTGCTTGGGCTGAGAAAGTGTTTGCTGAAAGCGTGATTACTGCTGACAGGGCGGCCGAATACGGGAACTGTGTAACACAACAAGTTATTAGCAAAATGGAAATTTTTGACATGGATGTAGCTGATGATTTGGTCGAGCCGCTTTTCTGGCGTTTTGGCGAATTGGTCAGGAGCCACGCTATGACAGTAGAGTTTCAGAAAGCCTCGTTTGACGCAATTGAAGATTTTGAAATGGAGCAAGTAAGATGAGCCGTTCACTGAAAAAAGGACCATTTATAGATTTCAAATTGGCCAAGAAAGTTGAAGCACAGGGCGATAACGATCGCACCATCATCAAGACCTGGGCACGGGCTAGTACTATAGCGCCAGAATTTGTCGGCAAGACCATCGCTGTGCATAACGGCAAAGTTCATGTACCAGTGTTTATTACTGAAAATATGGTTGGCCACAAGCTCGGTGAGTTCGCGCCGACCCGTAAATTCCGCTCGCACGGCGGTAAGTTGGCGAAAGGTTAAATAAGGATATATTATGGCAGTCAAAGCAGTAGCTAAAGGAGTTCGCATCAGTCCCCGCAAGGTAGCGGTAGTGGCTGCTTTGGTGCGCGGCCGCAGCGTAGAGGACGCCTTGACTATTTTGGAGCACACGCCGCGCCGCAGCGCGCTGGCTGTCAAGAAGGTCGTCATGAGCGCTAAAGCCAACGCTGACCATAATCACGATTACAAACCGGCAACCTTGCAAATTACCGAGATTTCCGTTTCACCCGGCCCGCGCCTGAAGCGCTTTCGCCCGATGGCCCGCGGCCGCGCCAACCCATTCCAGTACAAATCATCCCATATCAGAGTGGTAGTAGATGGTGACAAACGTGAAGCTAAGAAACCGGCGGCCAAGAAGGCTGACGAGTCAGCTGAACCTAAGAAGGAGGAGGCCAAGTAATGGGTCAAAAAGTTAATCCTATCAGCATGCGTCTCCAAGTTAATAAAGATTGGCGCAGCAAGTGGTTCGCCGATAAGCGCGATTACGCCAAGTTTCTGCAGGATGACCTGGCAGTACGCCGTTTAATTTCTACAAAACTGGGCAGCCGCGCCTCTATTAATAAGGTTGAGATAAACCGCACGCCTAACCTGGTTACAGTGACTATCGCCACTGCTAAGGCAGGTGTGGTTATCGGTCGTGGCGGTGCTAGTGCTGCTGAGCTCAAAGCAGCTATAGAAAAGATTTATGGCGTGCCAGTAAGGGTGAATATTGATGAAGTCAAGAAGCCCGACCTGTACGCCAAACTGGTTGCCGAGAACATCGCCCACCAGCTGGAGCGGCGCATGAGTTTTCGCCGGGCCGTCAAGTCTACGGCTGCTGCTACGATGAGGGCTGGCGCCAAAGGTGTCCGCATACAAGTAGCTGGCCGCTTAAACGGCGCTGAAATGTCTCGTCGTGAAAAAGAGGTCGCCGGATCCGTGCCGTTGCACACCCTGCGTGCTGATATTGATTATGCCCAAGTGAACGCCAAGACGCCAGCCGGCATCATTGGCGTGAAAGTCTGGATTTACAAAGGGGAGGCGCAATAGCATGTTAATGCCTAAGCGCCAAAAGCACCGCAAGGTGCGCAAGGGCCGGATTCGTGGCGTAGCCACCACCGGCCACTATGTCGCTTTCGGCGATTTTGCCCTCCAGGCTCAAGGCCAGGAACGTATCACGGCGCGCCAGATTGAGGCTGCCCGCCAAGCCATGACCCGGCACATCAAACGCGGCGGTAAAATCTGGATCCGGGTTTTTCCTCATACACCAGTGACCCGCAAGCCTCAGGACGTTAAGATGGGCAGCGGCAAGGGCAACCCCGAATTTTTCGTGGCCAAGGT
>CAYRVE010000152.1:0-1992 GCA_964427685.1 uncultured Candidatus Saccharibacteria bacterium
TGAAGGACATCCAGAAGAAGGCCAAGAAGTTCAAGAAGGGCAAGCCGATCAACCGGATCGTGCTCGTGGACCCGCACGAGAACGGCCTGATGCAGGTCGCTGACGGTCACCACCGCGTCACCGCGGCCGTCCTCGCCAAGGTCAAGACCATCCCGGCGTGGGTGGGCGAGCCCAAGAAGAAGTACAAGGGCGACTGGCGCCGGCAGATCATGGACATGCAGCTGGTCCGTGCCACCAAGAACTTCGGGGTGGGGGCGGGCTTCGCCCCTTTCGACCTCGGGCCCCCGAGCGAGGGCCCAACCGTGTCCGGAATCTGCCTGATGAGCCTGGAGACGGGCCGGGTGCTCCTCCTGCAGCGGGCGCTCGACGACGACGACCAGATCAACGCGGGCAAGTGGGAGTTCCCCGGCGGGCACCTGGAGCCCGGAGAGGGCGCGTGGGACGGGGCTCTTCGGGAGTGGCAGGAGGAGACGGGGATGGTGATGCCGGATGACGCAACCATCCTCCAGACCTGGCGCTCGATCAACGGCGAGTACGAGTGCTTCCTCGTCGCCGTCGACTCCGAGGACGGCCTTGGCATCAATAAGCAGGATGACCGTGTACCCAACCCGGACGACCCCGGCGGGGACTCCATCGAGACCGTCGCATGGTTCTCGGTTGACCAGCTTCCAGGGATGTCCGGTCTTCGTTCCGAGGTCCGCGACCAGACGCCGTGGGACCAGGTGATGAACTGGGTCAAGGCCCGCCCATGACCGCCGGGGAGCGGGTCGTGGTCCTGATCTCGATCGCCGCGATTCTGCTGTACCTGATACGCAAGGGGAGACGATGAGTTCGCTGCGGCACTTCAAGACCACACTGACCGAACGCGCGATGCTGTTCTCTCGCTCGCTCAACAACTGCCCGCCGAGCCACAGGCAGCGGATCGCCGACGGGATGAACACCGTCTATCCGCCCGCCTGGGCGAAGCACCCGTGCATCTACTCCATCCCCGTAACTGGGGCATAGACACGGATGCGCTCGTGTTATTCTGACCCAAGTCGTCGTCACGCGGAGGTTTGTGGCTAAGTCGCAGATCGCACACCTGATGGTCCCGATCACCAAGCGCGTCAAGAATGATGACGGCACGATCACGATTTCCGGTCCCGTCACGGACGGCGCACTCGATCTCGACAAGCAGATCGTCGACCCCGTCTCCGCATCCAAGGCCCTCATGGATTGGTTCCGCGACTGGGGCAACATCCGCCAGCAGCACTCGGGCGAACTCCCGCCCGCCGGCAAGGCGCTCGCGCTCGACATGAGCGGATCCGAGCCGATGCTGACCGCGCTGATCGTCGAGAAGGAAGCAGTCCGCCTGGTCGAGCACAAGGTCTACCAGGGGTTCTCGGTTGGGATTGCCGACGGCACTCTCGACATGAGCCCCAAGGCGAAGGCCCTCGCTCCCAACGGCGTGCTCTACCCCAGCCTCATCAACGAGGTCTCGGTGGTGGACTACCCGGCCAACCCTCGCTGCAAGTTCATGATCGCCAAGCGCCTCGACGGTGGGGAGATCATGGAGATCGGCCAGAACGAGATCATGGACCCCGAACTCCACCAGGTTCTTGGTGGTCAGATCGGCAAGGCCCTCACCGACAGGGTGGTCAAGGTCTTCGAGAGCGGTGAGCAGGCCGTCGCCGCGCGTGAGGCTGACTACGATCCCGATCACTATGAGGTGATCGGTTCGGCTATCGTCAAGCGCGACCTCAGCGCGGACGATCGCGATAAGGGCCCCGAGTCTGTGGCCGTGTTGCCCGAATCATGGAAGGCAGAGATGTCTGACGACAGCAAGCCCTCGGCCAAGGTCGAGAAGAAGTCCAAGGGCAAGAAGGGTGAAAACCCGTTTGCCAAGGACGACAAGAAGGACGACAAGAAGGACCCGGACAACGACGGCGACGACGACACCTCTCCCGACGGGGACACCGACGACGACGCCAAGTCGAAGGGTAAGAAGAAGGG
>CAYRVE010000153.1:0-1985 GCA_964427685.1 uncultured Candidatus Saccharibacteria bacterium
GGATTTAAACCTGATTGCCACGGCCGAGATTCCACTAACTGGTTATCATGCCGACGAAATCCTGCCGGAGCTGCCAATCCAATACGCCGGCCTGAGCCCGGCCTACCGTGTAGAGGGCGGCGCCTACGGCAAGCATAACAGAGGTCTTTACCGAACTCATCAATTTAATAAGCTGGAACTTTACGTTTTTTGTAAGCCGGAAGACAGCGAAGACTGGCACCAAAAAATGGTCGCCCTAGAAGAAGAATTCTGCCAGCTGTTAGAAATCCCTTACCGGATTGTACGGATTGCCGCCGGCGACCTGGGCGCCCCGGCCTACAAAAAATTTGACCTGGAATACTGGAGCCCGGCCGATAAAGCCTACCGCGAGCTAATGAGCTGTTCTAATGTCACCGATTACCAGGCCCGCCGCCTAAATATTAGATACAAAGACGCCGATGGCGGCACAAAATATGTGCACAGCTTAAACGGTACGCTGGCGGCCATGAGCCGAATCCCCATCGCCATAATCGAGAATTTCCAGACCGCCGACGGCAAAGTCGCGGTACCCAAAGCCTTGCAAAGCTACATGCACGGCCAAACCACTCTGTAAATTCACAGCTAATTGCGCTAAAATATAAGTATCTCTAAATACGTCGGCAGTTGAGGATTTTCGGGAGAAACAACTCTTTATAATGGTTAAATTTGTAAATAAGAAGATATTAAAACGCGCCTTAGGCGACCCCCAGGCCTCCACTATTAAGCGTCTGCGTAAAAAGGTCAAAGTTATCAATGGCCTGGCTGAGAAGTACTCCAAGATGAGCGATGCCGAGCTCAAAGGACAGACAGCTGAATTTAAAAAACGCTTGGAAAAAGGCGAAACCCTGGACGATATATTGCCCGAGGCCTTTGCCGTGGTGCGCGAGGCCACCGACCGCACTCTAAAACAACGCCACTTTGACGTGCAGTTAATTGGCGGTATGGTCTTGCACGAAAGCGGCGTAGCCGAGATGAAGACCGGCGAAGGTAAAACCCAGGTGGCAGCGTTGCCGCTTTACTTAAACGCCTTAGAAGGCAAGGGCGCCCACTTGGTAACCGTCAACGACTACCTGGCCCAGCGTGACGCCGGCTGGATGGGCCAAATTTATGACTTTTTGGGCCTGTCGGTAGGTGTCGTTATCCCCGATGAATCGTTTGTTTATGATGCAGCTTACGAAAACAAAGACCACTTTGACCCGCGCATGCACCACCTAAAACCGGCCACCCGCCAAGAGGCCTACAATGGCGATATAACCTACGGGACTAACAACGAATACGGCTTTGATTACCTGCGCGACAACATGGTGCGCGAAGTCGACCAGTTGCGCCAGCGCGACCTGCACTTTGCCATCGTCGACGAAGTCGACAGCATTCTGATTGACGAAGCCCGCACGCCGCTGATTATTAGCGCGCCCAGCACCGCCAGCGGCGCGGCCTATGCCCAATTCGCCAAGGTTGTCCGCTCGCTCAAAGAAACCGAACATTACGAAAAAGACGAAAAACGCAAAAGTGTCGTGCTAAATGATGAAGGTGTAGAGCTTGTCGAAAAAATCCTGGGTATTCAAGGCCTGTACGCCACAGAAAACCTGCGTACTATCTATCACTTGGAGCAAGCCCTTAAGGCCGAGACTCTATTCCACCGCGACAAAGACTATGTAGTCACCAAAGAGGGCGAAATTGTCATTGTCGACGACTTTACCGGCCGCTTGCTGCGTGGCCGCCGTTATAACGAAGGCCTGCACCAAGCCATCGAAGCCAAAGAAGGCGTAGAAGTCCAAGAAGAATCCATGACGCTGGCTACAATTTCTTTTCAAAATTACTTCCGTTTGTACAGTAAACTGGCCGGCATGACCGGAACGGCTATGACCGAAAGCGAAGAGTTCCACCAAATTTACAAGCTGGACGTTGTAGAGGTGCCGTCTAACCGCAAGATTGTGCGCGAAGATCTGCCAGACCGTATTTACCGT
>CAYRVE010000154.1:0-1984 GCA_964427685.1 uncultured Candidatus Saccharibacteria bacterium
ATGGCGTCTGGAACCATGAGGTCAAGTTTGCGCCGATGTGCGCCCAGTGCGCATTGCTGCTGCCGCTAAGCAACTGGCCGGCGAAACTCGGCACGCTTAGGAAAGCCACGGCAAAGATAATCGGCACCACGCCGGCGGTAATCAATTTAACCGGCAACAGCGTGGTAATGCCGCCGTAAGTGCGATTGCCCTGCACCCGTTTGGCATAGTTCACGGTAAGATTACGGGCCGCTTCATTGAGCATCACCACTAGCCAGGTTACTACCAACACAGAAGCTAGGATAATCAAGCCGACCAGCAAGCCGCTCGTATTAACGGGCAGAGTATGGCCAAACAGCTGCCAGTCGCCCCCCTTCTTGACTACCGTGCGGAAGATTTCGGAGATACTGGACGGTAGGCGGCTGACGATACCAACCGTAATCAATAACGAGATACCGTTGCCAACGCTTTGTTCGGTTACCAGCTCGCCCAGCCACATCAGCAGCATCGAGCCACCGGTCAGCGCCGACACCATCAATATCCATTGGGCAGGACTGGCGTTAGCGGTAATGTCGCCAACGCCGCCAATACTTTGGGCTGCTTGGCGAATCAAATAAATGGAGCCGACAGATTGGATAATGGCCAGCGGCAAAGTCAGCATACGGGTGTACTGGTTGATTTTTTTCTGGCCGAATTCGCCTTCTTTATGCAGGGCTTCCAGCTGCGGCACGGCTTTGGTGAGCAGCTGCATGATAATCGAAGCGTTAATGTACGGCCCCAGGCCGGCTATCATAATAGAGAAATTGGCCAGTGCGCCGCCAGATAAGACGTTGATGAAATTCAGTAGCTGGGGCGTGTTATTAGAATTAAACAGGTTCTGCAATACCTGGTGCAGGGTTTGCGGGTCGCCGAGCGGCACGGGGATGTGGGCCAAGATGCGGAAGATTAGTAAAATGCCGAGCACAGCCAAAACGCGCTTGCGCATATCCGGATGCGTCAGTGATTTGGCGATGATTTTCCAATTCATGCTACTCTTTTACCCTCTCTCCTGACGGTTATTATTTCATACTTTTTGCTTGGCGGTGCTTTTTGTTTTCGGGCGGGCCAGGCGGGCGGTTTTTTCGAACGTGCCGCCGGCTTTTTTGACGGCCTCGGCCGCGGTGGCGCTAGCGGCTGGCAATTTGACGCTGACTTTCTTGGTCAGGTCGCCCTTGACGAGTAATTTAACATCTACGTAGGCGTTGCTGATTAGACCGGCTTCGGCCAGAGTTTCAGCGGTGACGGTCTTATTGGCAAATTGTTCCAGCTGGCCAGTATAGACAGTCTCAGCCGCTGTGCGGTGGCTGCGGAAACCAGGCAGTTTGGGAAGTTTCTTCATTAAGGGATTGGAGCCGCCGGCAAAGCCAGGCTTGGCGCTGGAACCGGTTCTTGATTTTTGGCCCTTGGTACCGCGGCCAGCAGTCTTACCTTGCCCGGCGGCAATGCCGCGGCCAACCCGGCGTGCGGTTTTGGACGGTTTAGTCTGTAGCTGGTTATACTTCATTATTTTGCCTCGGTCTTATCAGTCTTTTCGGTTTTATCAGCTTTCTTCTTTGCGGTGGGCTTCTTGGCCGGTTTTGGCTTGGCTGTTACCCAATCTTTAGCTGGCACCATGCTTTGCAGGGCCTTCATGGTGGCGTAAGCCGTGTTGGCTTTATTGCTTGATCCGAGCGACTTGCTCAGGGCATTGTGGACACCGGCGACTTCTAATACTGAACGAACTACACCGCCGGCAATCAGGCCGGTACCGGGACTGGCCGGTTTAAGCAAGATGTGAGCGCCGCTAACCTGGGCCTCAACATCGTGCGGCAAGGTATCTTTATACAGCGACACAGTGATCATATTCTTCTTGGCGACATCAGTAGCTTTGGTAACTGCCGTCGAAACATCAGCACCTTTGGCCAGGCCGATGCCGACCTTCTTTTTGCGGTCGGGCGGGCGCGGAGTCGAAGGACCTCTATTTTCG
>CAYRVE010000155.1:0-1975 GCA_964427685.1 uncultured Candidatus Saccharibacteria bacterium
TCGGCACCGAAGGGGAAGCGAGGCGCCTGCGCGCCGATCACGCTCAGCCCCGCCTCGCGGTAGCGGAGCGCCCACTCCTGGAGGTAGGGCAGGGTCCTGACGCTGTTGAGCTGGGCGAAGTCGAGAAAGTGCACCAGCGCCGGGCCGGCCGCGGTCAGCGACGGCATCGACTCGGGCTCCTTGCCGATCCAGGTCATCCCGTCGGGCAGGTCGGGAGCGGCGATGTTGTCACGGCCGGGGCGCACGCCGGGGACGGTATCCTGGACCGCTGTGCCACGGCTGACGCGCAGGGGCGACGTTGCCCCAGTTGACTCGCCGGTGACCGGTCCCGACCCCGCGGCGCCACCGGCCAAGCGGAAGGGTCGCCGTCTTGACCTGGTCATCGGTGTGCTGCTGGGCGTAGTCGCCGGCATCGCCGTAGTCGCCGCCTTCGTCTTCCTCGGCAGCGAAGGCGCGGTCGACGCGCCGCGGATTTCGGGCGTCGACACCGGCAAGCCCCCGGTCGAACCGCGGGATGGGGCGGCGCCCACTCCGGCCGCCGCCAGGCCCCGCCCGCTCCAGGTCGTCCGCGTCGTCGGTGGCCTTCCGCCCGCGAGCGGACCCGCGCAGCTTCACTACAAGCGCGGTGAAACGATCCGCTTTCGCGTCGTCAGCGACGCGCCGGCAGGGCTCGCGATACCTGCCTTCGGAATCGAAAGGACCGTCCCCTCCGGCGACATCCTCGCCTTCCATACCAAGCGCACCGGGGCGTTCCCGGTCGTCGTCGCGGGCGGCGACATCAACCTCGCTTCGATCATGATCACCAAGCGATGACCTCCCGGCGTAGGGCCACTCGCGAGACCGCGGCCGCGTAGCCGCAGCGGATCGGCGCCGGGTAAACCCATGAGCTCTCTCCCATTCGCGCATGCGCTGGTGACCAGGCAGGATCTTCCGATCCCTGCCTGGCTGTTCGCCTGGGGGGCGTCGATCGTCCTGATCGCGTCCTTCTTCGCGCTCTCGGTCGCCTGGCGCAAGCCGCGCTTTGAGGATGAACACTGGCGCTCTTTCGGCGCCACGCTCTGCCGGGTCGTCGTCGGCGGCCCGGCCCAGGTCATCTTCGGCCTGCTCGGCGTCTTCCTGCTCGGCGTCGCCATCTATTCCGGCCTGCGCGGTACCGAAGCGCCGGACCGCAACTTCGCACTGACCTTCCTCTACGTGACCACCTGGCTCGGCTTTCCGTTCTTCTCCGCGTTGCTGGGGGACGTCTTCCGGCCGGTCAACCCCTGGCGGGCGGTCGGCAGGGCGGCGGGCGGAGGGTTTCGCGTGATCGCCGGGCAGCGCCCGGCCCACCTGTCCTACCCGGAGGCGCTCGGCCGCTGGCCGGCCTCGATCGGCCTGCTTGCCGTGGTCTGGCTGGAGGTCGTCTACGGCTCCAGCGGTGGCGTCGCCGTCGGCCTGGCTCCGCACGCGGCTGCCCTCGCGGCCGTCTTCTACAGCGCCTACACGCTGGCGATGATGGCCCTGTTCGGGGTCGAGGTCTGGTGCGAGCGGGGTGAGATCTTCTCGGTCTACTTCGGGATGTTCTCCCAGCTCGGCGCCTTCGGGGTCAAGGACGGTCGGCTGGGGAGCCGCCGGATGCTCTCGGCGGCTACCCACTGGGCGACGATCCCCGGCTCGGCGGCGGTGGTGATCGCCTCGATCGCCTCGACCAGCTTCGACGGTGCCCAGGAGGGTGCCTTCAAATCGGCGATCGCGAGCACCTTCAACCGCTTCGCCGACGCCGGCGTCGGCCTGACCGCCTCGTTGCGCCTCACCGACACGATCTTCATGCTGCTCTGCTTCGCCGGGGTCGCCCTGGTCTACATGCTCGGCGTGCGCGGGATGCGGACCGTGCCCGGCGCCCCCTCGCTGGCCAAGCTGCGCATCGGCTTCGCCCACTCGCTGATCCCGATCGCGCTCGCCTACCTCGTCGCCCACTACTTCAGCCTCTTCGTCT
>CAYRVE010000156.1:0-1961 GCA_964427685.1 uncultured Candidatus Saccharibacteria bacterium
ATCTACAGCTATGGCGGAAAAGGCAACCCTGGACATAGACGGCCACGGCTCAGTAAGAATAGCAGAAGTTACCGAGGCTATTACCAGGCCGGCCAATAGAGGCCAAGGATTCTATCGGGCAATCTCAGGCTATCTTGTCAATCAGTTACTCGATGACAAGGGCGATCAGCTAGATGTATTGTACGGTGAGAGTAATCTCGCGGTGCCCGGCGTCTTAATCGCAGCACACCAAAACGGCCGCCGTTTCAGTTATTTTGACAGGGAGATAATGGGGATTCAACAGTCCGAATTCGGAATTATTCAACAGAGTTTTCGAGTAGAAGACAACAGCGAAAAGCGTCGCTATAATGACTTTGCGCTGTCTTATTTCCCTCTAGGATAAAACGATGGTAGCTTTTCTCGCCGAACCAATGAGTGACCTTTTCACTCAATCCAAATCATTGATTTTAAACTTTGATGAAATTCCCGAAGGCACGCCGTCGGAAGAAAACATTCGTACATACTTTCAGGAATGTGAAGCCAGAGGCCTGAATCCTCGCCTACCCTTAAGCCGGCAACGCTTTAATAATAAAATGTTGGAGAGAACCGGCGCACGCTACCTTGTAAGCCGATACGGCGAAGATCGGGCACCTATGCTCAAGGGGTCGGTAATTGATAAAGAGAAACGGACGATCCATCTTGGTGTCGATATCTTTTGTAAAGATTTGGAAGCGGTACATGCTCCATGTGATGGCAAAATTGTGGTGAAAAACCGTGAAGATGAATCACATAGCTTCGGCAACTATGTTGTTTTTCAACCAGAAGACGCACCGAATCTGTACCTGTTCTTAGGGCATCTCTCAGCTGAGTTACCGGAAGAATCGACAACTTTCAAAAGAGGTGAAACCCTTGCTCGCCTAGGAGATTTCACTTTGAACGAAAACGGCGGGTGGTCACGACATTTGCATCTACAGATACTAAAGGAGCTTCCTGAAGCCGGAGAAGCACCAGTCGGTTATTCAACAAAAGCGGATTTGCCTGCGAATATGGATAAATTCCCGGACCCCATGCAATACTTCCCAGACTGGCACGTACAATAAACGTTGCTTATAGCCGTTCGAGGTCTCTAGCCTTTACTACATAGTCGTCAATCATAGCATTGACGGTAGGACTGACACCCGCGCCAGGTCCTGTAATGCTATAGACGCCATCAGTTTCATCTGGGCCAAGCCCGATAGCTAGACCGTTACCCGGGCCGGTAATTCTCGCCAAGCTAGAAAATAGGGGGTTTCTATCTATATGCCTAAAGCCGCCAACAATACGCCAGCCGCTGTGTTCTATATTGAAGCCGCCGATCACATCACTCTCAGGACAACTGACTGCTTTCTCAGTGTATTGATCTGAATATAACGAAACGATAAATCGTCTTATGCTCGCTTCCTCGACCGCCTGAGCAATCTGTTCGTCGCTAAGTTCAAACTTGAGTTGTTCCCATCCAAGAAGATTGCCTAATCCAACTTTGTTGAATAGGATGGATGTTTTCTTAGGTATGTCGGACTCCGCCTCAAGCCTAAGCACGTCATATGGGCTTTCTGCGCCCGGTTCCGCATATCCTAGTCGGATTGCTTGGTGGGCCGCTTGGCCTAACGACATACCGGAACCTTCAGGTGGCGCAACCATGCTCATAATTGCTGATATGGTCCCGTTAAGGGCTAGGTGCATTTGGGTTATGTTGCCCGTATCTTCAGAGTAGTTTTTAGCTACTTCAAGCATCCTGGTGCCGCCACCGACAGTCGCGTTAACGCCCAAACGAGCGAAGTTATCGGACTCTTCTGTGAGCTCGCTAAAGTAGTTCGCCATTGCGCCTTTTTCGGCAGTTACTGCGATTTTTCCTCTTGCCAGTATCGAAGAAATGTAGTCATATGCTATCTCCCCGTCATCGGTAGAGGGGAGGGCAACGAAAGTTACGTCCGGAAGGTTGT
>CAYRVE010000157.1:0-1925 GCA_964427685.1 uncultured Candidatus Saccharibacteria bacterium
CCGGTCGGGCCCGCCAAGTATATTGACTTTTTATCAAACTTATGCTAATATGTGAGCATGGGTAATCCAAACATAAAAAGAAATATCCGTAGGTTATCGATGGTCGCACTAGCTGTCTTAGGGGCGGTCGCAATAAAAGAACCCACACAAACCTCGGATACTCACCCCACCCATACCAAGGCTCCACTTATAAAAATTTATCCTGTACAAGAAACGTTAGATGGTGGAAGTATAATTTTAGGTGCCGCCGTAAAGCCCAGCAAATCACGTGATCATATCGAAAGCGCGTCTTTTAGCTTAACTGACCCCAGCCATGTACCGAAAGGAGTCAGCATACGGAACAATAAAATGACTGCTACAGACCAAGGTGAAGAAGTAACTGCGCAATTTACTGCCCCTAGCAATCTTAATCAGCCTAAAGGTAATGTAGAAGTACAAGTGACAGAAGTCGAATCGAATGGAACAGTTTCTACTGCTCATGAAAAGATTCCTTACTTGCCTGACAACACTACTTGGTAATAGGTTATGGTGTGCTAATCTCGTTGTTCGATAAATAGTTCCGGACCTGCTCTGCTAAGGCTCGCCAGATATAAGCACTTTTATAAGGTGCTTTTCTTTTTGGTTATAACTTGTAATAATTCAAGAAGATATGAAACTTGCCCGCCTGCATCATTTAGCTAAGACAGAGCCGTACTGGCACGTGCAGCTCGCGGTATTGGCGGCTATAGTTCTAGAGCTGGGACTAAGCAATCGGCTCACCGTTGGGCCAAAATATGTGATTGCCGGTTTTGAAATCCTGTTAGTTGTAGCCCTGGCTTTAGTTGTTGGACGAGGCCATAAAGTTATACTGCACGTCAGGCGTGTCATGGCAATAACCTTAATTGCCCTCATATCAGCCGCTAATATAGCGTCTCTTGTCCTTGTGATTAATGATTTATTCGGCACGAAACAAATTTCTGGCCGGGAGCTTATTGTGTCCGGACTGGCAATTTATCTTACTAATATAATTATCTTTGGATTATGGTATTGGGAATTGGATAGCGGCGGATCCCAAGGACAAGGCGCCGGCCCTACTCCGGTTGATTTTTTATTCCCCCAGATGACCGTTAACGAAAATGTCTACTCGGTAAACAACTGGAACCCGACCTTTGCTGATTACTTGTATGTGTCGATTACCAACGCCAGCGCTTTCAGTCCTACCGATACAATGCCCCTAACGCACCGCGCCAAAGCACTTATGGGTTTGCAGTCGACTGTTTCATTGATAACGATCGCCCTGGTCGCCGCCCGAGCCGTGAATATATTAATCTGATATTGACAAAGGCTTAAGCTAGGCATAAACTTAACCTATAGGTTAAGTTTATATGATTTTAGATACGCAATCACCGAAGTTAAATCACCTGTTTGACGCTCTTGGCCACGCCAAGCGGCGCGGCATGATTGAGAGCTTGTCGTACCGGCCGGCCACTGTCAGCCAGCTGGCGGTGGAGTATAAACTTTCCCTGCCCGCCATGCATAAGCACCTGCGAGTTTTGGAGCGGGCGCAGCTGATCCGGCGCAAAAAAGCCGGCCGAACAAATTTTGTGGCCTTGGACCGCCGATCGTTACGAGCCGCTCAGGAGTGGCTGAATCAATACCGGACTGACTGGGGCAATGACGCTGAATCGCTGGAGAATTACATTGCCAGTTTTAAATCTTAATTTTGGACATGGTCCGCGTTATCCGCGCGGGAATGTTAATTAATAATCGCTCTTCCAGCTGGGATCACAAGGGCAACAAGTCGATGAAGAGAAGTTACTTGCAGTTGCAAAATCAACTGCTTTGGCAACGTTCGGTTTGTTGCACTTACTCTTGTGGAATTTCTGCAAATTCCTTCAGAGGGACGCTTGTGACTCACCGTCGTTGTTTATCAGAACTCATCGACT
>CAYRVE010000158.1:0-1924 GCA_964427685.1 uncultured Candidatus Saccharibacteria bacterium
CTTTCGCTGATAGCTTCCTTGATGGCATCTTCTACCCAGCGTTCCAGCTGGCCAATGTCGTCCAAGTCAATACTGGCCGCATCAATGTGCACTTTTTTAATCTTTTGCTCGCCGTTAATCTCTACCTTGACGGCGCCATCACCCTTTTCAACCAAAATAGTCTGCTTTTGCAGTTCGCTCTGGATCTTCTTGACCTTCATGAGCATCTTGGCTTGGTCAAATCGACTCATAATTTCCTCCCTTATTTAACTTTAGTATACCAGTGTTACGGGCGGTAACGAAAGACCGTATGGGTGACCTGGTTATGCGGCCAGGCAATAAAATAAGCTCGAAGGTTATAGGTGCAGGCCAAAATTACTGCCAGAGCTATTAGTCCCAGGCCAAGGCCGCGGGCTAGAGGATTGAGCGGAAAAACCTCCAGCCATTCATGAATAAGATATGTAATACCAGTGGCGGCCACAATGTACAGCAATGGCACCAGCAGACTCAAGCTGACTGGACCACCGAGCGAAATCAGTACCGCGCCCACTAGGAAAAAACTGCCTAGCAAACGGCTACGTGAAGCTTGCCAGCGCTTAGCGTAAAAGTATAAGCCGAGCAGGCACATTGCCAGCGTAAAGATATCCAAAATCGACGCCCTGCCGAGCCACAACTCCGGATATTGCGGCCCCCTAATAAACAGATGCACAAAAACACCTACAAAGTGCTTGAGCAGAGTTAGTGGCGCGGCTAAATCGGCTGGCAAACCAAGCCACAAGCGCAGATTGGCAGGCGTGCGCAGGTTCTGGACTAACAACGGCAACCAGATAGCCCCAGCCAAAAGGTACAGCGGCTTCTGCCACCAGCGCTTAAGGTGCCGCCAGCCATTAGCGATACTTTTCCGCTGGAGGACGATATTGATAATAACCAGCCAGACCATACCGGGTATATACAGCAGCAAGCCCCATAGCAAGATGTTGCCATACACCACGGAAGCTTTATCCGGTCGGCGCTGAAGCGCCACATTCATTAGTAGTAGTGTTGGCAGTGACCACAGATAGAGAACGTCAAAACTGGCCAATCGGCTGACATGCAGGACCCAAGCGCTAGTTGCAAACAGCAGTCCGGCTATCAATGCTGTGCGACGGCCGTGCCACAGCCAAATCAGCCAGCTAAAACTTACTATGCCTAGCACCCCAAACAATGTGTTGGGCAGCCGCGTGAGTGTCAAGCCATGGCCTGGAAACAGATAAAAAACCGTCGAGCGGACGACTTTTAGAGGCAGGTACAGCGCGTTGTGATATAGGCCGTGCCAACCCACCGGCATAACGGCTGAGACGTGTTCGCCAAAGCTTAGTCCGCCAACCAGCGAGCCAAGGCGATATAGCATCAACCAGGCCAGAAACGCCATGACGGCAAGCGTCAGCAGGATATATGGCCGGTTAGCCGCGAGGTAGCTGCGAGTTCGCTTCATTAAGCTTTAATTATACCCCGCACCCGGTCGCCAGCCTACTTAAATGGGTCTTGATGTTTGGTGTCCACCGAATAGAAGCGTTGTTTTTCGGTTTCGAATAATAATTCAACCGAACCGGTCGGCCCGTTGCGGTGTTTTTTAATGAAAATGTCAGCCATTTTTTTGCGATCGGTGTCAGGGTTATAAAATTCTTCCCTGTAGATGAAAGCTACTACGTCGGCATCCTGCTCAATTGAGCCAGATTCGCGCAGGTCGGCCAATTGTGGAATTTGCGGACTACGGTTTTCCACCGAACGGCTTAACTGGCTGAGCGCCAAGACCGGTACGTCCAGCTCCCGGGCAATGCCTTTTAGCCCGCGGGAAATCTCCGAAACTTCTTGTACCCGGTTAAAATCGTTGCCAAAGCGGTGGCCGCCGCTCATCAACTGTAGATAATCGACAATAATCAGCCCTAGCGGTCGCTGGTGAGCC
>CAYRVE010000159.1:0-1914 GCA_964427685.1 uncultured Candidatus Saccharibacteria bacterium
ATGGCAGCTAAATTCTGGGTTGGCGGTACAGGGAACTGGGATGCATCTACGACTACCCATTGGTCAACTACTTCCGGCGGCGGCGGCGGCGCGGCGGTGCCTAGTTCTTCGGACGACGTCACCTTTGACAGCAATAGCGGCGCTGCGGCCACCGTAACCATCACAGCTGCCGCCAATGCCAACTCTATCACCATCAACAAGAGCGACCTAACACTTACCCATAGTGCTGGATCTACCGTAGTAGGCTTGGTTACCTTGACTACTGGAACGCTTAACACCAATGGTCAGACCTGTTCGTGGGGCGGCCTGAGTTCCACTAACTCCAATACGCGCACCCTGACTCTTGGCGCCAGCGCTATTACCCTGACGTCCACTACAGTCCCCTGGGACACGGGCACTACCACCGGCATGACCTTTAACGCCAATACATCCAGCATTACGGTAGGCCCGACTGGTGTTACTGGCGGCATTGCCATAATGAATGCTGGTAACTTAACCTACAATAGCGTCACTTTTGCCGTAGCTGGCATCACTAACCAGAGCAGCCAGTTAACCGGCAGCAGCCCAACCTTTGCCAACCTGACGGTTACCGGTAATGCCACTACCGGTGCCGTATTTAATCTGGGTACTAGCATCACTGTGACCACGACACTTACGATGACCGGTAACAGCGCTGCTATCAACCGGTTGCTCATAAGGTCGACCACCCCCGGCACCGCCCGTACCATTACCAACAATAGTAGCGGTACCACTACTTTCACTAACCTGGACTTGCAGGACGTCACCGGGGCTGGCAGTGTTTCCTGGAACCTGTCTGCCATAAGCGGCAACTCCGGGGATTGCGGCGGCAACTCTGGTATTACATTCACTACGGCCCGCAACCTTTTCTGGGTCGGCGGCACAGCCAACTGGAGCGGTGCCAACAAGTGGTCGCTAACCACTGGCGGTACGGCCAACCAGAGCAACCCTTTGGCCCAAGACAACATTACCTTTGACGGCAGTTCCTTCAGCGGTGCCGGCCAGACGGTGACCCTCAATATGCCGCGGGCCGGCAAGAACATCGACTTCACGAACGCTACCAACAGCCCGACATTCGCCACATCCTTAGGCGCCGGTTTTAACGGTCGGATATATGGCAGCCTGACCCTTATATCTGCGATGTCAATATCCGGCACCGGCGCCCTTGCCTTTGAAGGTCGGGGTAGCAACACCTATACTACCGCCGGTTTCGCTACCACCTGGAGCCTGACACTAATCGCGCCCGGCGGGACGCTTACTTTGGTCGGTGACTTCTCAACTTCCGCGTCTACCGCTAATGTGTCTGTAAATGCGGGCACTCTGACAACTACTAGTAGCAACGTGACCGCTCCTGCTTTTCAGCTTGCCGCAAATAGCAGCCCGGTCGTTGCGAAGACTCTTACTATGGGCTCCGGTACCTGGACGGCTACTGGTACTGGCTTCGTTTGGAATACCACAACCAGCTCCAGCCTGACCATTAACTCCCAGACCTCCACAGTCGTCGTTAATGATGCAAGCGCGACTTCTAAAACGTTTAGCGGCAACTCATTTACTTACAACAACATAACCTTCAGCGGCGATAATATTACTGTAAGTGGTAATAATACATTTAATAACCTGAATATTAATAACGCTGGCTTGGCTAACGGCCTGAAGATGGGTGCAAATTCTGCTCAGACTGTCACCGGCAATATTACCACCAACGGCTCGGCGGGGAACCTGGCCATATTGACCACTGTCTCTTCAACTAGCACGCTCACCAAGACCAGCGGCACCGTATCCGTCGACTACATGAACATCGCCAACTCCCATGCCGGCGGCGGGGCTACTTACTACGCAGGAGCCCACTCTACGGATAGCGGCGGCAATACGGGCTGGATATTTACGGCGCCGCCA
>CAYRVE010000160.1:0-1912 GCA_964427685.1 uncultured Candidatus Saccharibacteria bacterium
AACAGCGAATTCCAGGAACGATTCGTTAACATCCGGCGGCAGCACTGTAATCCCCATGTGCTTACATTCGGTTATCTCGATAGCCAGCCGATCAGTATCGTCGTAGTCGCTGGTCATCAGAGCCGCCATAAAGGCTGATGGATAGTGCGCCTTCAGGTAGGCGGTTTGGTAGGCGATGGTAGCGTAGCAGGCGGCGTGCACCTTATTGAAGCCATAGTCCGCGAAAGCTTCCATGCGCACCCAAAAACTCTCGGCGAACGACCTTTTGACCTTACTGTGCTCCACCATGCCGTCGATAAAAGCGGCTTTCATTTTAGCCATCGTTTCGCGCTGCTTCTTGCCGATAGCCTTGCGCAAGGTATCGGACTGCCCGCCCGTAAAGCCGCACATGTCTTTACTAATTTGCATAAACTGTTCCTGGTAGACCAGCACGCCGTAGGTGTTTTCTAGAGCCGCTTTGAGGCTCTCGTGTTCATAGACAACTTTTTTACGGCCATGTTTGCGATCAATAAATTCTTCGATAAATTGCATCGGGCCGGGACGGTATAGAGCGTTCATGGCGATCAAGTCGTCGAACTTGGTCGGCTTGAGCTGTTTCAAATAGCGTTTCATGCCAGCTGACTCAAACTGGAACACGCCGGTCGTGTCGCCGCGCTGGAACAGTTCTAGGGTCTGCTGGTCGTCCAGCGGGATAGTATTGATGCCCAGGGCTTGGCCATAGACCCGTTTGACGATGCGCAAAGCATTCTTAATGATTGTCAGGTTGGACAATCCCAAGAAGTCCATTTTCAACAATCCCAAATCTTCGATTGGCCCCATTGAATACTGAGTGGCAACCACGCCTTTTTGAGCCATTTCTAGCGGCGTGTAGCGAACGATGTCTTCCGGCGCAATCACCACGCCAGCGGCATGCACGCCGTGCGAGCGGATGGTGCCTTCCAGCTGTACTGCCAGATCAAAAACCTGCTTAGCGGTTTGGTTAGATTGATATTCGGCTTTCAGATCGCGGTCTTGCTTGAGTGATGTCGACAGCGGGATGTGCCGGCCCTGTACCGGTGGCGGAATCATCTTGGCCAGTCGATCGGCCTCGCTGTAAGGCACCTGCAGAACGCGCGACACATCGCGAACGGCGTTGCGGGCCGCCATACGTCCAAAAGTGACGATGTTAGCCACTCGGTCTTTGCCATATTTTTGGATGCAATACTGGATAACTTCGTCGCGGCGGTTATCCTGGATGTCGATATCGACATCTGGCATGCTGATACGGTCGGGGTTCAAGAAGCGCTCGAACAACAGATCATATTGCAGAGGGTCGATTTCAGTAATTTTTAGGGCGTAGGCAATGATTGAGCTAGCGGCACTGCCGCGGCCAGGCCCGAAAACAATACCCTGATTCTTGCCCCAGCCCATAAAGTCGGCGATGATCAGGAAATAGCCGTTAAAGCCCATGCTGGCGATAACCTGCTTTTCGTATTCAGCCCGTTCGGAAACATTTTTAGCGAGAGTCTTCTTGGCTGCTGATACAGTAAGTTTGGCTGCCTTGGCTTCGTGAATTGGCTTGCCATCTAACTTACCGTAACGCCAAGCCAGACCCTGATAGACCTGCTTTTCTAGGTATGATTCCTCGGTCTCGCCTTTTGGCACCGGGAATTTAGGGATTAATATCTTGCCCAGCTCGATGTTGACATCACAACGGTCAGCAATAGCCTTAGTGTTACTAATATATTCCGGATGGTCTTTGCCCCATCGACCAATAACTTCTTTGGGCTCAGTCACGTGCAGTTCAAAATCCTTCAGACTCATGCGCGTTTCGTCGGTCAGGAACGAACCGGTCTGCACACAAAGCAGGATTTCGTGGGCCTCTTGGTCTTCATGTTTCAAATAATGCGCGTCACAGGTTACTACGCATGGG
>CAYRVE010000161.1:0-1892 GCA_964427685.1 uncultured Candidatus Saccharibacteria bacterium
GCGTACGGCTGGGGGCCGTGAGGTCGCAGGTTCAAGTCCTGTCACCCCGACCATTGTAATTTATCCTGAATATGTTAAAATTAGTATATGGTAGAGACTTTGAGACCGCGTAATTATAATTCAATACGAAGCCGTCTTACGGCCAGTGGTGCGCTGGCGCTTAGCGTGCTAGCTTTGGCGGGGTGCGGACTTGGTAGTAAGAAAGTTAGTCCTCATCCCGAGAATCAAATTCCACCCAGCAAAGTTGTGCCGGAAAAGAACGTCAAGGTACTGGCGGAAGGTGTTTCTAGGATCCTCCTGAGGCTGGCAAAAGACCGGGGGATCAAAATAGACAGTATGGATCTCGGTCCGGCTTATGCTGCTAGAGGTGTAGGGAGTACATCAAATTTCACTCTGCCTTTATCCAAGAGATACTACGAGAGTAAGGACTACCAGTCAACTCTCCCGGCAGCAAGTGTTAATATACTCGCCAAAGGTAAGCTCCAAGATGGTACGGTTAATGCAAAACGGGTAGTTGATGTTGGTTTCTCTATCTATGAACCGGATGGTCGCATGTATGATTTTCACGCCGGTGATTTCGATGAGCCCAGCTGGACAGTCGCTATAGCGCATAACGCATATCCTAATGAAACTGGGTATATGGCTGGAGTCGATAGTACGGCACAACTTCCGCCCATAAGCCGCTACAACGGGATGGTACCCTTAACCGAGCCAGCACTTGATCATATAACGCATAGTGCTGAAGGCACCTTAGCTTTCCTTGAAAGTACAGTTGTCGGGCCGTAGGTTCTCACAAGTCCTGTCACCCCGACCAAACAGATTAAATCTTCAGTAAATTGTCCAGCTGGCGGCTGATGTTTAGCAGGTCGATCCAATCGCCGTCAAAAGCAATGTAATTATTAGCCCAAATAGGCGAAAACTTATTCTTGAACTGCTCGAGGCCCTGGGCGGAAACCGTCTCGCTCATCAGTAACTGGCCAAGAATTTTGATAACTTGCTCCGTTCTGGCGGTCGGCGAGGCCAGTGGTACGAAGCCGAGGTCAAACTTTTGCTTGGTGCCTTCGCTGTGCAGCTGGTTGATGGTGCCAGCCAGCAGGGCGGGCATGGCGTGGTTGTGTTCGGGCAAGAACCGCATCAGGTCGATGGTGGCCGTTGACAGGTTATTAAATGTCGGCAATTCATTGCTGAAAGCGATTATTTTGTCAGCGTCGCGCAACAGATGTAAACGGCAGGCTTGAAGGTAATTTTCATCAAAATAGCCCAGGGCGAAGCCTCGCTCGACGTGGTTTTCGCGCCCAAGCCAGCTATCCGAAACTTGCCTTAGCTCAGCCATTAGCTGGGGACTGTGGGGCGGCTGGGCAAGCTGGTACTGCCAATCTTGCCGCTTAGCTTTATTTAATACCCAGCGCCACCATTTGTTGCGCGAGGTGCGAAGCGAGAATTCTTCGATATCAACCAGCGCGCTGGCACCGATCCGGAACAGTTTATAGCCAGCCTGTTTGTAGCCAGTCTGATGCTCGACCTGGACCATCAGGAAACAGGCCCGCCAGCCGTGCCCGCGGCAGTAATCGAGGAACTCTTTCATGGCCTGCTGGCGCAGGGTGTCGCTTGGGGCAATTGGATCGGCTAGGGCGAAGGCCACGTTGCCGGCTACCTGGTAAGCAACGACCGCGCTATGGGCCGCGTTCCACCAGTAATTCTTAGGTTGCGGCCAATATTTAAAGAAGTCCTCGCTTGAATTGCTAGAGGAGTCCAGCAGGGCCAGTAAGCGTCGCCTGTCATAATCATCGACTGGTTTTAACAGGGGTTTATAGGGTCTAAAAAGCGACACCAAAATGGCCAGCAACAGCGCTAGTCCGGCCACATTCAACACCTGTCCTAGCAGGCGGCGC
>CAYRVE010000162.1:0-1864 GCA_964427685.1 uncultured Candidatus Saccharibacteria bacterium
TGGGCACCGACATCAGCGAGGCCATGCTGGCGATCGCCGCAGCTCGTCTTGGCTCGACAGGTAATGGCGAGCTGCGCTTCGAACACGCCGACGCGTGTGCGCTGCCCTGCCCAGATAAGAGCTTTGACGCCGTCGTCTCCACCCAGGTCTATGAGTACGTGGAGGACATCGCGGCGGCGCTTTCGGAGCTTGCCCGTGTTTTGCGTCCGAGGGGCCGCGCGCTGGTGCTCGACACCGACTGGGATTCGATCGTCTGGCACTGCGGCGATCCCCTGCGCATGCGGCGCGTACTGGACGCCTGGGGCGAGCATCTGATCGATCCGCACCTGCCACGCAGGCTGATCGGCCTGCTGGAGGAGGCAGGCTTGACGCTAGAGCTCTGCCAGGTCGTACCTATCCTCAACCTGCGCACCAACCACAACACCTACAGCGAGGGGATGGCCGGGCTGATCGCCGACTACGTCCCCGGCCGGCAAGGGCTCACCGAAGCCGACGCCATTGCGTGGAAGGAGGACCTGGACCGCCTCTCCCGCAGCGGCGATTACTTCTTCAGCCTCAACCGCTACCTCTTTTTGGCCACGAAGCGCTAAGTGACTATCCGAAAACCTTCTCGCGTCGGTTGCGCCGCTTGAGCCGCCTGAACCAGAGCAGCGCGCAGGCGAGCTGCACCAGGCCTTCGTAGTTCTCCGGCTTCTTGTCGTAGCGGACGAGGATCGCACGGCACTTCTGCAGCCAAGCGATCGTGCGCTCGACCACCCAGCGCCGTGCGGGATGTGTCTTCTCGCCTCGGCCGTCGAGCTTCTCCTCGCCGATCCGGCGGATGTGGGGCACGTACCCCGCCTGCGCGCAGACCTCCTCTGTGGGCCGGTTGTCGTAGGCCTTGTCGAGGCAGAGGTGCTGGACGACCTCTGCGGGGTCGGGCCGCTCGATCACGATCGACTCGATCGTCGGCTCCAGCAGCTTGTGGTCGTTGACGTTGGCGGCCTCGACCGCCAGGCCCAGAGGCCCGCCCTGCTGCTCGACGAGCAGGTGCTTCTTGGTCCCCATCTTGGCTCTGTCAGTGGGGTTGGGCCCTCGCTTGGCGCCATCAAAGTGCGACTTGCCCATCACTGCGTCGGCGGCCTGCCACTCCCATAGGACCTCGCCCAGCTCCTCGCACTCGGCCGCCAGGGCAGCCCAGATCTCCAGCAGGACGCCGTCCTCCACGAAGCGCTGGAACCAGCCGTGCACGGTTGAGTCGGGCCCGAAGCGGCGCGGCAGCTGGTTCCACTGGCAGCCGGAGCGCATGCGGTGGAGGACGCCGTCAAGAACGAGGCGGAGGTCCGCTCGCGGCCGGCCCGTGGGGGCGAGCGGGTAGTGGCGGGCGAGGATCGGCTCGATCCGCTCCCAGAGCTCGTCGGGTAGCTCCCAGATCGTCGGGAGCGGGCGTTCAGGGGTAGGGTCGGCGACCGGCAAGGCACTCTCCTTTTCCGAGGGATGTGCCTTGCCGCTTCAGTTCAGGGCGACATAACTCCTGCCCTGTCCCCGGGTTTTCGGATAGTTACTAAGCATCGTGTTGCCGCCGTCTCAACATCGAAGGCTCGCGCAGTGAGCGACGGCGACGCGGTGATCCCCGAGGCGTCGGGGATCCGCGTTCGCGCCGGCCTGCACACCGGCGAGTGCGAGACGCGATGGCGTTGACCCTCAGCTGTCGCCGGATTAGCATCGCGTTGATCCCGAAGATTCAACTTGAAAGGCGTGGCCAATGAGTGACAGCATTTCCGAGCTTGCCATGACCTATAACCAGGCATGGGCGAGCCACGATCCAGACGCGATCGTTGCCCTGCATACCGGGGATGCCGTGTTTCATCTGCACGACGTGATG
>CAYRVE010000163.1:0-1857 GCA_964427685.1 uncultured Candidatus Saccharibacteria bacterium
ACGTCGGCGGCCGCTTCCTCAACAACGCCAACGGCGAGTACTGCGGCGGCACCCTCAAGCAGGCTTTCGCCGAGTCCTGCAATGCCGACTTCGCCCCGCTCGGCCCGAAGATCGGCAACGACGAACTGGTCGGGATGGCGGAAAGCTTCGGCTTCAACTCGCCCCCCACCCTCTACGCGCCGCGGATCGTCCGCGAAGTGGGACTGCCCGAATCGACGATCCCCGAAGAAATCGGCGAAGAAATCGACCTCGGCGTCTCGGCGATCGGCCAGGGTGAAGTTCTCGCGACGCCGCTGGAGATGGCCAGCGTCGCGCAGACGATCGGCAACGGCGGCGTCCGCATGCCGACCTCGGTCGTCGCCAACAAGAAGCTCCGCCCCCACGCCGAACCGGTGCGGGTGATCTCGAAGAAGCTGGCCGGCGAAATGACCGAACTGATGGTCGGAGTGGTCACCGAAGGAACCGGCACCGCGGGAGCGATCCCGCAGGCACAGGTGGCGGGCAAGACCGGCACCGCCGAGCTCGGCCCCAAGCCCGGCCAGGAAGAATCGGAAAACCCGGCCCAGATCAAGGATGCCTGGTTCTCCGCCTTCGCTCCGGCCGAGAAGGCGAAGCTGGCGATCGGCGTGCTGCTGATCGAAGCCGAAGCAGCCGGTGGCGAAGTCGCCGCGCCGATCGCCTCTGAAGTTCTCTCAGCCGGCTTCTAGCCGGGCGGAGCCGGCCGACCTAGAGGCTTGATGCGGGTTCACCGCCCGTCGAATGCGGCAAGCGCCCGTGGTGGACGGCCGAGCAGGGTGTTCACGTAGACGCCGATAGTGAGCGCCAACAGTCGTTGGGCGATGCGCTGAACCAGTCCGGCAGGCGTCTTGGCCAGGTGGGTCTCGAGGCGCATCTGGCGCTTCAGGGTGGAGAAGACCGACTCGATCACCAGGCGGATGCGGGCTTTGGCGACCTCCGCCGGCGGGCGCTCGCCGAGCCGGTGCTTGTCGGGGGTGACCAGCTCGATGCCCAGCGACTCCATCGAGGAGCGGTACTCCCGGCCCCAAAAGCCGCCGTCGGCGAAGAGCAGCGCGCCACTTTGTCCCGCGGCGAGGCGAAGGGTGCACTCGCGCTCTTCGCCGGTCTTGGGGCCGACCAGGTCATAGCCGACCGGAACGCCCTTGGGATCGCAGATCAAGACCAGGCGCATGCCCCAGAGGAACTGGCTCTTGGAGGCGCAGTAGCCGTAGCTGGCGGCACCGGCGAAGTGACTCCTTGACGCGCAGCCGGGGTAGTTGGCACAGCTGATCAGAGTGCCGTCGACCAAGCGCACGCGGCCCTCTGCGACCAACTCGGCGAGCATCATCTGCACCGTCGTCATCTGCGGCGTCAATCGCCGCAGGCGGCGATTGAATTGTGACTGGCCCGGCAGCTCAGGGAACCAACCCGGCAACAGCCGCCCGACCATGCCCAGGAACTGGCGATCGGAGGGGATGCCGAGGGCCGCCTGGGCAACCGAGAGCGCGATCAGCTCGGAGTCCGTGGCCTTACCCGCCGGTCCTGAGCGAGGGATCGAAAGCGAGTCAGCGAACACGTAGGCTGCGATAACAAGGGTCTCCAGCGATGCTGTCATCTCGTGCTCCAATCACGAGGTTGCAGGGCTGGAGGCCCTTTCTTATGTCGGGCGGCTGCTCCTGCTTACCGAGGGAACCCGCATCAAGCCTCTAGAGGTCGAGGGTGACTTCGGCCTCTTCGCCGTTGGCACCGGGGATGTGCAGCGTCAGCGGCCGGTTGCTCGACGCTTCGGCCGGCAGCAGGAAGAGCGCGACCGAGCCCTCGATCGCGCCCTGACCGTGTCGCTGCGCGATCACCACGGCG
>CAYRVE010000164.1:0-1813 GCA_964427685.1 uncultured Candidatus Saccharibacteria bacterium
GCACCAAACGGAACTGAAGGTGTGGTGATAGATAAAAAATTATTCCAACGTGCCCAACAACAGGGGTGGAAAATCGTCTTAGAGCGCAAAAATATGGTTTACAAACTGGAACCCATGAAGGGAAAAGATGGATCGTACATATTGGCACAAACAAACGCCTGACCAGCCGCTGTTCCCGGACCTGCTGTGGAGCCGACCGGAGAATAAACGACAGGCTGGCAAGCTATTGATTATTGGCGGCAATGCTCATGGCTTTTCGGCGCCGGCCGAAGCTTTTGCGGCAGCTGAAAAATCGGGGATTGGCACAGCTCGTGTGCTGCTGCCTAGCAGTCTGCAAAAAACCGTCGGGCGGATACTGGAAGCCGGCGAATACGCGCCCAGCACACCGAGCGGCAGCTTTAGCCAACGAGCCTTGGCAGAGTTCCTAGAGATGGCTCAGTGGGCCGACGCCACACTGTTAGCCGGCGACTTTGGCCGCAATTCTGAAACAGCCATCTTGCTTGAGCAGTTTCTAGCGAAGCACTCCGGCCAACTGGCGTTGACGCAAGATGCGGCGGATTATTTTACCAAGGCGCCAACGACCCTCTTAGCCCGGTCAGACACACTATTGACGCTAAGCTTCGCCCAGCTACAAAAGTTGGCCGTCAGTGCGCGCTTCGCGTCACCATTTACGTTCGACATGGACTTTCTGCAACTCATTGAGGGCTTGCACCAATTCACGGCAGAACATCAGATAGCACTCATCATGAAACATTTACAAACTATTTATGTAGCCGTCAAAGGGCAGGTTAGCACCACTCAATTGAACGAAGATATAGATATTTGGCGCGTCGACACTGCCGCCCGCGCGGCTGTCTGGTGGTTACAGAATTACGCCAAGCCGTTTGAAGCCATCAGTACAGGGATTATTGAGGCTGGTCGGTAGCCAGCCAGCTGGCTAATGCCTCGGCGGGGTCAAACTCGCGCATCAGGGCAGTGCCCATCAGTACGGCATCAGCGCCGAGTTCGCGCAACTGTCGTATATGGTCCAGGTCGCTCACCTCGTAACCGCTTTCGGCCACCGTGGCGACGTAATCGGGCACCATCGGTATCAGCTCTTCGGCAATGCGCGTATCAACGTCTTTTGGGTTGCTCAGATTGCGGTTATTAACGCCAATTATCTCCGGCTCAAGCTTCCAGGCGCGTTCCAGCTCGTCTTCGTTGTGCACTTCTACAAGGCACTCTAAGCCGAGGGTGCCAGCCTCGTAGTAAAGCTTGCGTAATTGCTCGTCTTCCAAGCCAGCGACAATAAGCAGGACGGCTGCCGCGCCGCGGGCGCGGGCCTCGTGCAGCTGGTATTCGGTACTTACAAAGTCTTTGCGTAAGATGGGCAGTTGGCACGTCTCGAAAGCCTTCGAAATATCCGATACATCACCGCCAAAGTGCTGGTTTTGAGTCAAGATTGACAAAGCGGTGGCGCCACCGCGCCGGTATTGTTCGACGGTCCAGGCAACCGTACTGTCACGCCATGCGTCATTCTTGCTAGGAGAGCGCCGTTTGTACTCGGCGATGACAGCAACGTCCGGAGCGTTCTCTATGGCTTCCACAAAACTGGGCCGGCCATCGTCAAGCGCATCGCCAATAGTTTCCAGGCGGCCAATCGGCATGGTCTGCTGGCGGATTTCCGCTTCCTGACGAGCCGCTTCATAATAAGGCGCTAAACGTTCGTAACTACTTATCTCTTGAGGCATTGTAGATATTGTTAGGCAATCCGAAACAATACGCAAGCACAAGCATTTTCATTGATCACAAATGGTGGGCGAGGAGGGAATCG
>CAYRVE010000165.1:0-1812 GCA_964427685.1 uncultured Candidatus Saccharibacteria bacterium
CTCAGCCGTGGGTTAGCCTTATATTTTATATAATCCTGCTGATAACCAAGCCAATCTATCAAGCCGCGGGTGATGCGGCTGCGCTCTGTCATTTGCGCGAATTCCTGCCGGACCGTTTGATCAATTAAGCGGTAGTCGCTGGATCCGGGTATTAACTCCATACCCGCCAAGCGGTTATAAATTCTATAGAATATTTTTGAGCCAAAGTGCTTAATCCAGCCTTCGTTCTGGTTTGACTGCCTAATGCCAATCACTACTTTGGCGCCGGCTTGCCACTTTTTAACGAATTCCGGGATTAATTCCACCGGGTGTTGGCCGTCGGCGTCGATAGTAACTATCGCCTCGCCGCGGGCGGCGTGCAAGCCGGCCGTAACGGCTATTTCTTTGCCAAAGTTACGCGATAATCTGATTAATTTAACCCGTGAATCAGCTTTGTGCCATTGACTAATCTCTACAGATGAATCATCGGTACTACCGTCGTCGCAGTAAATTATCTCGAACGAATCTTTTGCCGCCTGGCGGACAGCAGCTATTAGTGATTTATGAAAAGACTCTAAACCACCGGCTTCGTTATACACCGGTACCACCACAGATAGCATAGGCCGCTTTGACGTAGTCATGATCTTAAGCCAAGTATAGCAAAAAAGCGGCATTTAACCTCCTCTGTTAGCCAGCTGCCTAAACGGAGATAAGACTAATCTGTAAACGAGCTAAACGCTCATGCTTGCAATCATAAGTTATTATGCAATGATTGAGCCATGGATGGAAGTATTGAGCTTGGCGACAAAGGTTTCTTTTTCACGCCCGAGCAAAGGCAAATACCCGCCAGCAGGTTCCCGTACTTTGATAATGATTCAAGGTGGATAGCAGCCTTTGATTATCAACCGGACAAAATTACGGTTTATGACCCGGTATGGAACAAGTGTGAGATTGGCAATGAAGAAGGCGATGAAGTCTTGCTGGAACTGGCAGATAACAGCTTAGTAAGACGCTCGCTCAATGTCGAGCAGCTAACACTAGATAGGCTCACAGCAACAATCCCGGCGACCGCCGAGTTTTCGCGCTTTGAGCACATTTGGGGCGGCGTAGTATTTACCAGAAAAAAGCTAGAACAGTCTGGCTCAACCCTTGATGCCAGAGCAAAATTAATACTACAGCTCAGGGCATTTGTCTCCGATTTGGGGCATACCTCCGGTTCGCACAGGGGTGATTGGTTGTTCCAGGGTGTGGGCGGCCCGGAAGACCAGCACGACAATGAGTTGATGCGGCTGCTAGAAATGTCGGGCATCAATGACACACTGCGCAAACACGACATTGACCCGTCAGAAGTGGTTTTTCCTGACACGGAAGACTGGATTGAAAGGCCGGCGCCGGATTTGTGCGTAGACAGGGTCGATTACGCGGCTAGGGAAATGAAAAGATGGCTAAATATGCGTGCCCAAATTGAGTTTGCTACCCGGCCGGAAGCTTTTACTGTAATTGATAATAACTTAGTAATGACCGAATATGCCCACGCCATAAACTTTGCCAAGGCATTTTTGCTTCTGCCAACAGAACATTGGTGCGAACCGGTGCACCGGTTGCAGCTATATTTTGACCAGGAGTTGGTAAAGCGCATTTTTACGGCTGAAGGCGCGGGTTTGATTGTGTCGTCTAACGAAGGCCGGGATCCTTATCATCCCAGGGATTACCTTTATACAGTAGACCGTGATGTGACCATGGAAATGGGCTTCCGCGACCCTTTCTTAAACTCCGTAAGACCTCTAATGGAAGATATAGCGGTGTCAAAGCGACGCAGTTTTGCTTGGGAGC
>CAYRVE010000166.1:0-1808 GCA_964427685.1 uncultured Candidatus Saccharibacteria bacterium
ACCAAGTGCGGCAGTACAAGACCAATAGCGAGGGCGCCCAGGAGGCTCACGAAGCCATCCGGCCCACCAGCTTTAGCAATACCAGCGCTGGCGGCGATGACCAGCAGAAGAAGCTCTATCAATTGATTTGGCAGCGGGCTTTGGCCAGCCAGATGGCTGCTGCCCAGCTGGAACGCACCGAAGTAACCATCAGTGTCAGCAGCCAGCCGGAAAGCTTCCTGGCCAAGGGCGAAATCCTACAGTTTGACGGTTTTATGAAAGTCTACGGCGGCACCAAGGATGACGTGTTGCTCCCGCCTCTTAAGACTGGCCAGACACTAGATCTGCAAACTATGGGCGCTATCGAAACTTTCAGCCGCTCAGCCGCCCGCTACTCCGAGGCCATGCTGGTCAAAAAACTGGAAGAATTGGGCATTGGCCGGCCGAGTACCTACGCGCCGACCATCCACACCATCCAAACCCGCGGCTATGTCGAGAAGACCGACCTGGAAGGCAAGGAGCGCGAAGTTACCGAATTCACCCTGGAAAACGGCCAGGTTAAACGCCAAAAATCGACCGTCATGACTGGCGCTGACAGGGCTAAACTCGTCCCAACCGGCATTGCCGACGTGGTCACCGACTTCCTAGTCAAATATTTCCCCTCAATCGTCGATTACGATTTTACCAAACGGGTCGAGGACGACTTTGACGACATCGCCGACGGCAAACAGCAGTGGGAAAAGATGATCGCCGCCTTTTATAAAACGTTCCACCCACTAGTCGAAAAATCCGAAGACATCCCGCGCAGCGAAGTCTCGCAGGCTAGGGAACTCGGCACCGACCCCAAGTCCGGCGAACCAATTTACGCCCGCTACGGCCGCTACGGGCCGATGTTACTGAAGGGTCGCACCGAAGACGAAGATAAAAAACCAGCTTTCGCGCCCATGCCGGCCGACTCCACCATCGACACCGTCACGCTGGAGCAGGCGCTAGAGATGTTCAAACTGCCGCGAACGGTAGGCAAAACCGCTGACGGCCAGGAGATCAAAGCCAATATCGGCCGTTTCGGTCCCTACGTACAAGTTGGCAAGACATTTGTTTCAATCAAACCGCACGACCCGCAGACCATCGACGAGGCCGAAGCCCGGCAATTATATGAAGAAAAGCTGGCCAAAGACGCCGCTAAAAACATCGCGGAATTTTCCAGCGGAGTCAAAATATTAAATGGTCCGTACGGTCCCTACGTGACTGACGGCAAAAAGAATGCCCGCATCGCCAAAGATCAAGACCCGGCCAAAATAACAGAGGCCGAAGCCCAGAAAATGCTCGACGAAGCGCCAGCCAAAAAACGCGGTTTTCGCCGCAAAAAAACCGCCAAAACTAAAAAATGAACTAATTATTTGCGCCTCTGTAAACCCTGTGGTGTGGATAACATTTTTACAACATAGAATAGGCAGAGCTGTCAGGAATGTGCTAGAATAGGCTCAGGTTGCACGAAAGTGCATAAAGTGTGTGAAAAGTGTTGACTTTTAAATCTTATAGTTTTATAATAAGAAGTAATTATTGAATTAATAGGGAAGAAACCAGCCATATGGCCCAATCCACCACAGCGACAGAGTTAACGACTGAAAAGCAGGTAACTGACGTCCTCGCCACCATCGACCGGGAGCGCGAGCGCGAAATCATTGCCCGCCGGTTCGGCCTGTTCGATCGCAAGGAAACGCTGGAACAAATCGGCGAGATGCTGGGTATTACCCGCGAGCGCGTCCGCCAGCTGGAAAAATCCGTCGTTGCCAAGCTGAAGACCACGGCAGAGCAGGGGAAAATCC
>CAYRVE010000167.1:0-1807 GCA_964427685.1 uncultured Candidatus Saccharibacteria bacterium
GCCATAGCCATAGCCATAGCCAGAGCCAGAGCCATAGCCAGAGCCATAGCCATAGCCATAGCCAGAGCCATAGCCTACTGTTGCCATATAGGTACTCCTTTTATGGATGCCTCAGCTTGAGATGACACAGCGAGGATTTCAATCGCTTCTGTCAATATGACATTCTTTACAGGACATGGAAACTTGCAAGTTGAAGGTGTTTTTGTTCCTTCCATTGCAAGCTGTGATAAAGAAGCTGCTCCTGCCCAATACCACAAACGTCGAGCATCAGACAACTCAACTTCTTTTTCCTTTCTTGAGATCAGATTACCCGCAAAAACTCCTGCTGAATATGTGCGGACAATCACGTAAGGCAATTTTGATTTTGTTTTTCTCACTGTCATGGATTCCTGCTCCATTTCTAGAGTATTAGTAGAAGCTCAGTCCCGCCGCGTGAAGGCTACTCTGTGGGACCATGCCCGGATATAGCTCCGGGCTGGCTATTAGGCAGCTTCCTCTGATCCAGCACTG
Organism: uncultured Candidatus Saccharibacteria bacterium; assembly: GCA_964427685.1. Lineage (GTDB taxonomy): Bacteria > Patescibacteriota > Saccharimonadia > Saccharimonadales > UBA4665 > JARIHC01. The sequence goes on from CAYRVE010000167.1 coordinate 511, forward strand.
GCCTTTGCAGCAGCCAAGGCTGTAAGAACAGATTCGAGCTGATCGTCTGGGACACCATAGGCACGGAGTTGCTTGACGAGTTTCTCAAGCTCCGATACCTTCTGGCGCGAAGGAGCTTCGTTAATGCTGTTCGCATCAGGATTCTCCGCATTGTCCCCAGTACCAACACGAAGGTCAATAGTCTGACCATCGTACTTAGGCTTTGGCTCCGGTCCAGTTTCGTCCATCTCTCCCATGATAGAATTGATGAGCGAAGTCTGTAGCGGAGAAAGCCCACGCTGCGCCACATACGCTTGCTGCGCGGCTTCTGGAACGATAAGAGCAAGCCCCTCAATCGTCGCGAGACGATAGGTAACGAACTCATTCTCGCTAGAGAGCGTGTATCCCTCATTCTCCAGCTTCTGCCAGTTTGAGGAGAGCTTGGTGGTAGGATCTTTCTTATCCGTCTCTCCTTGGATTGAGAACTTCGAGGATACTGGTTTACCCTCAGAGTCTGTGGTCATCAAGTCGTATCTGCGGTACGTGATTTTCTCCGTACTCACAGAGCCGGCTGCTTCTGGTGATGTTACTGATGTAGCCATAGTGCTTTCTGCTCCTTTTGCAGTGTTTGAAGTGAATTGCAATTCATTTCCCTGCTCTAGCTAGGCTATTACAGAGATTGTGAGTACATTAAACAGCAGGACTCGAACCTGCAAAGTATTCTGTGTTTGCCTGTGTTCTGAGTTTGCTCTCGCTCACTCGCTTTCACCATGCCTAATGTACTCTCTAGGGCTGTAGGAACTCTCTGTCAGGGAGTTCTGAGGAGGAGAAATCTCCTTTTCGGGAATATTAAGGATGCGAACATCCACCGTACTGGAGAGAAAAGAGTCCTCATACTACAGCCCTAGAGAATACATCTCTGTATTCTCTGTGAGTTTTTCACTCACTTTGTCATAGTGTGTTCCTCCATTGTTTTTGTTGCATGGATTCACGCTATGACCCGGACCATTTTTAGGAGAGCGCTGCTTCCGCTGTCAGCTTCTCACGGAGTGCAGCGTATGTGAGTCCATTGATTGTGATTACAGTGTCGTTCGCACTTTCGAGCATCAAATCAAAGAAGTCGGCGGTGAAGGACAGAGCAGGAGTACCATCTTCGTTCAGATAATACTTCTTAACCTCTTCATCGGAGACTTCTAGTACAAGAGAGATTGGTACTGTGATTTGCATTGGGTGGGTTCTCCATTCTTTAAGTGTACGCTTTGAGGGGGGAGGTTGTCAAGGGTTAAATGGCCTGAAATCAGGCGTTTTCGGTGGTTTC
>CAYRVE010000168.1:0-1805 GCA_964427685.1 uncultured Candidatus Saccharibacteria bacterium
GTGCGATTGCAGCTGGAACCGGCACAGTTGGCAACAGAGCCAGTGTCGGTATCTTCAGTGCTGTATGACACGGGTCAGCAGTTGGACGCTTTGGCCAAAAATTATGGAGTTGAACTGGAACTGAACGTTGCCGGCCGCTACGGTACGGTAATGGCTCACCGCCAAGGATTGCAATCGGCGCTGGTAAGTCTGGGCGCGGCCTTGATCGAAGCGCTCCCGGCACTGGAAGGCCCGCGGCTCAAGCTTCAGCTGGCTAGCCACCGTAGCCGCTACGGCATCGTGGCCGGTTTGTACACTGACGCGCCGCAGCTCACCAACGCCGCCCTCCAGCGCGGCCGCCGCTTACAGAGCCAGCGCGTTAGCCGCCAGCCTCTGACCACTATCAGCCACACTAGCGGCGCCGGTATCTTCGTGGCCGATACCATCCTGCAGTCTATGAGCTTGCGCCTCAGAGCCTCGCGGCACCACCGGCTGTACGGCCTGGGCACCGTTCTGCCGCCAAATAATCAAATCCAATTAATATGAGCCACATCTTACTGATTGAGCCAGACCGCGTACTGGCTGAAACCTACCGCCAGGCGCTCCTCGGCGAAGGCCATCGAGTAGTCTGTTGCGCCAGCGCCCAGGCCGGCATCATTTCAGCTGACCAGCATCAGCCGGACCTAATCATCTTAGAGCTACAATTAATTGAGCACTCCGGCATCGAATTCCTCTATGAACTGCGCTCGTATCAGGACTGGCGGGATATCCCGGTAATTATTCAGACCCAGGTGCCGCCGGTCGAATTCAGTGCCAACCGGCAATTACTGCGCGAACAGCTCGGCGTCCGGATCTATCTGTATAAACCGCAGACCTCGCTCCGCGAACTACTAGCCGCCGCTAGCGAACATCTACCCGTAGCCGCGTGAAGCAAATTGTTACTACCTGCATTATTCTCAGTCGTACCGATTATGGCGAGGCCGACCGCATCTTAACAGTCCTAACGCCGGATCACGGCAAACTGCGCCTAAAAGCCCGCGGCGTGCGCAAAATAAAGTCTAAACTGGCCGGTGGTATCGAGCTGTTCAGCACCAGCAATATCACGTTTATAGAAGGCAAGGGCGGGCTGAGCACGCTCATCAGCACCCGGCTGATCAAGCACTACGGACGCATCATCAATGACATCGACCGCGTCCAGCTGGGCTACGAGCTAATCAAAGTGCTCAACAGAGCCACCGAAGACCAGCCGGAAGCCGAATACTATCACCTGATGGACCAAGCCTTCGCGGCGCTGGATGACCCGGCCATCAGTCCGGAGCTAATAAAACCTTGGTTTGAATGCCAGCTGCTCCGCCAAGCCGGGCACTCGCCAAACCTAAAAACGGACACTAACGACCGCCCGCTGAACACCGAAACCAGCTATAACTTCGACTTCGAGGCCATGACCTTCATGCCGCACGGCTCCGGCAAATATAAAGCCAGCCACATCAAAACCCTGCGCTTGCTCTTCTCAGCTCACTCGCCAGCTGATATCGCCAAAGTGCAGGGGCTAAACGAGCTGCTAGGCGAACTTTCGCCATTAGTTCGCACTATGCTGCAGTCCTATATCCGAGTGTAACGTCTTGCTGTTTGCGACCCTGATTAATAGGCAGCCGCTGAGCCAAAACCAGAGGAGCCAGATTGATTTTTTTAACAACCGGCTGGTCAATAACTGTTAATTTGCAATCAGCCATATTATCAGGGGTAACTGTTTCTGGGTCGGCGACTATGATGTTTCTCAGGTTACGCATATCGTTCGCGACTAATTGTCCGCGCCAACCCATGAT
>CAYRVE010000169.1:0-1785 GCA_964427685.1 uncultured Candidatus Saccharibacteria bacterium
CCGGAGCTTTCATGTCGCCGGCGGCGCTGTCGATTATCTTAGTTACATATAAAGAAGGGCATGAACGCAACGTGGCTTTGAGCGTCTGGGGCGCTGTGGCTTCCGGCGGCGCTGCGGTTGGCGTGCTGGCTGGCGGCATCATCACCCAGTACCTGACCTGGCGCTGGAATTTCTTCGTCAATGTGCCGGTCGGCATAGGCGTGGTTATCGCGTCCCTACGGATTCTGGACCGCCACGATTCAACGCTGAAGCACAATAGCCTCGACCTGCCGGGTGCCGTGCTGGCTACCGGCGGCTTGATGACGCTGGTCTACGCGCTGGTTAAAGCACCGGCCAACGGCTGGACATCGCATACCTCGCTGACTTTCTTTACTATCGCTATTGTTGCTCTCGTTGGCTTTGTAGTTAATGAAAGCCGCGTTAAGCACCCGTTGGTTCCACTGCGCATTTTTCGCATTCGTAATCTGGCCGGCGCTGATTTGCTAATGCTATGTATGACGGCCGGCTTGTTCTCGGTTTTTTTCTTCACGACCCTGTACTTGCAGGAAATTTTGGGCTATACGCCGATAAAAACTGGTGTCAGCTTCCTGGTAGTGCCGTTCGCGATTGCTATTACAGCCACCAACGTGCCGCGGGTAATCCAGAAAATTGGCTATAAGCCGATCTTGATGGTAGCGCCGCTAGTGGTTTCCGGCGGCTTGTTTTGGCTGTCGCACATTCCGGTCAATGGCACGTTCTGGGGCAACATTGCCCCCGGCTTGATACTGCTCGGGCTAGGTATGGGCGCAACCTTTGTCAGCGTAACTATCGCGGCCACCTCGGGCGTGCCACACCACGAGTCGGGCCTGGCCTCAGGTATCCTGAATACTTCCCAGCAAATCGGCGGCGCCGTCGGCTTGGCAGTACTGACGGGTATCGCTACCTCCACGGCCACCCGTTATATCACGGATCTGCACTTAATGGCCGCGCCGACCCATGAACAGCTGGCCGCGGCTACGGTACGCGGCTTCCATGACGGCTACCTAATCGCCTCTACCTTTGGCATTGTCGCCTCGTTGATAGCGACCTTCGTCGTTAAACAGCAAAAGGCCAAATCCGACCCCAGCCATAGGGAAAGCGTGGCTGCTGCCGGACATTGATTCGGCTTTCCTTGACATAACTCTGAAAAGATGTATAATGTCGCTATGATTAGTCACGAGCACAATATAGACTATGCGGCACACCAGGTACCGGCTAAAGTACGGTCTGTCGAGGCGCCGGGCGCTATGCCGTCCGCGCAAGAACTGGGTTCGCAGGTGGTACCGTGGGCCGTGGAGCAACATCCTTACGAAGGTCCAGCTACTGCCGAAGCCAGTAATACAAGACAAACTTGCATTCAAAAGCTGGAAAGACCGCCTCTCGGCGTAAGTTCCGTTATGCTCGAGCCCACCAGGACAGAAGTGCAAACCACAGGCTCGTATGGTGGCGCACCAGGCTGTGACAGCTTGCAGGGAAGCGGTCAGCATCGGACGCAGATTAAACAGGGTGGCCACTGGCTCGGTATAGAGGGCTCTGGCTGGTACCCTACGGTTGGAACAAATGACACCAAGTCATTTAGCGTTCTGGACTTAGCTACCCGTGGCGTCAAAGAGAAGAAAGTCCATGGCCATTGGGAACCCGCCCGCGAACAATTCCGTGTCGTCGTGAGAGATCCTCGCACTAGTAAGGTTATCTCAACAGGCAAAATTAAGAATTATAAAGTTAAAATCGAAGGTTAAGTACGGTTTATCCAGCCAGCTGGATAAA
>CAYRVE010000170.1:0-1782 GCA_964427685.1 uncultured Candidatus Saccharibacteria bacterium
AGCTCATGGAGAGCGCCTGCCGCTGCAGGATTCCGTCGAGCAGTCCCAGCGCCCGTGCCTCCTCGACCGCCTGGCGCCGCGAGCTGACCCCGAGCTTGCGGTAGACCCCCTGCGCCTGCGTCTTCACCGTGTTCGGCGAGACGAAGACCTGGCCGGCGATCTCGGGGAAGGAGAGATGCGTGGGCAGGAACTGCAGTACCCGCAGCTCGGCCGGGGTCAGGTCGCGGGCGGCCGACACGGAGACGGTCTCGACCGCCGCTGTCGTCTGCTCGATCCACTCGCCGAGGACGATCGCGTCGGGGGTCAGCTTCAGCGCTCGGCCGGCTTCGGTCAGCATCCGTGTCGCCTCGGGGGCGTCGTCGAGGCGGGCGGCGGTCCGCGCCAGCGCCACCCACGCCTCCCCCTCGTACCAGGGCGGGAACGCTTCCAGCCGGTCGAGCAGACGGGACCCGTGGCGCAGGTCGGCAGCCGCCTCCTCGACCCTGCCGGTGCGAGCCCTGACCAGTGCCGAGACGGCCAGCGTCAGGGCCATCATCGGGTAATCCCCGAGGCCGGAGCGATCGACCTGGGCGCGGGCCTGGGAGGCGAGCATCTCCGCCAGCGTCCAGTCGTCTTCCTCGATCGCGAGAAGGGCGAGCTGAGAGAGGCAGACGACCTGGACGTTGGGCGCCCCGACGGCGCCGCGGCGAGCCCCGTCGGCGAGCTTCTCGTGGGCCTCCTGGCGCAGGCCGCGCAGCTGCAGGCCAACCCCTTCGATCAGTCGACACAACGACATCCAGGGGCTGTCGTCGGGCAGCATCTCGGCGGCCAACGCGGTCCGGTCGACGATCGCCTCCACCCCGTCCCGGGCCAGCGTCGCCTCGACCAGCGCCAGTCCCGCGGTGAGGATGGACCTCTGCTCCGACGGCTGCTGATCCTCGAGTAGGCCGGCGGCGACGGCGGCCCAGTGCTCGGCCTTGTCCCCGGCCCCCTGGGTGACGTGGGCATAAGCCGCGGTCAGGCTCAGGGCCGCGTCGGTGGCGACGGTCCGCTCGCCGAGATGGTCGAGCCAGCCGAACACGGTGGCGTTGCGGCCCCGGGTCATGAACTCGGGGATGCTCAGCCAGAGCAGCTCTCCGGCCCGGTCCACAGCACAGCCGTCGATCGCGTGGGTGATCGCCCGGTCCCAGTCCCCCGCGGCAACCCACCACTCAGAAGCGCGGCGATTCAGCTCGGCCTCCCGCTCGGGCTCGGCTCGGCGCAGCTCGGCCCGCAGCATCTCGCGGAAGAGGGGGTGGAAGCGAAACCACTCGTCGTGGCGGTCGAGCGGCGTCAACAACATGTTCGAGCGCGAGAGCTCGCGGAGCACCTTCGCCGAGCCGCCGCGCCGCAGCACCGCGTCGCAGAGCTCGCCGCTGAGCCGGTCGAGGACCGAGGCGCGGCGCAGGAACTCGAGCCGGCGCCGCGAGACCGAGACCAGGAACTCGTCCCTTATGTAGTCGACGACGAACCGGTCGTCGCCGGCGAAGCGCTCAATCGCCCCGCCGAGGTCGGACGCCTCACTGAGCGCGAGGCCGGCCAGGTAGAGAGCCGCGGGCCATCCCTCGGTGCGGCGAAAGAGGGTGTCGAGCTGCTTCGCGCTGAGGCTCAGGCCGAGGGCGGCGAGGAGCTGCTCGGATTCGGCCTCGGTCATTGCCATCTCCCGGCGCCCGAGCTCGGCCAGTTGCCGATGCGCTCGCAGCCGCCCGAGCGGCAGGTCCGGTTCGGTCCGCGTTGCCAGGACTATCTGAGAGCCCCCTGGCA
>CAYRVE010000171.1:0-1758 GCA_964427685.1 uncultured Candidatus Saccharibacteria bacterium
TAGTACGTAAGACATGCCGGTATCCCGACAAGTGAGCCAGCAAATATGAACCAAATAAACGTAGGACGCCCGCCGGCGTACGCTACTAATCCAAAGCTCAAAGCGGAAATAGCCAAGCATATATACGTTACAGAGCGAGAGATGAGGAATTTTTTTCGGAAGGTTTATTGCATTGTTTAGATTAGATCCCTTCTAAGTGCTTAGTTCGAGTTATTGGGGCGGTGTAGGAAAAAGTTGATCCAGGATTCGATGTGGCGCTGATAGGCTGGTTGATGGGTGGTGGCCGGCGGCGTGGCGCTGGGAGCCGGCAGGTTGACCGTGTAGCTCAGCGCGACATTGGCCGGCACAATCAGCTCTTGCTCGCCTGGCGCTCCCAAGCCAAAGTTCTGGCGAGCCGCCAGCTCCAAGTACTGATTACTGTTGTAGTAATTGTTTTGCAACGCCAAGTCGTTGTTCTTTAGCTGCTGGACATTGTTCTGCTGCTTGAGCACGGAGATTTGTTTCTGCAAGCCGTAGTTGGTTTGAATCGTTTTGATACCGCTCCAGCTAATCAGCAACACGATAATCACGAACAGTACCTGCCCGGCAAACCGGATATCGCCCAGCCGCTGCAAAAAGAGGAGTATTTTTTCTTTGTACTTTTTTATTTCCATGAGAACTCTAAACATTATATAACCTTTGCCCAAATCTGATATACTCATCTCTGTTAGCATTGTGCTAAAACCAAAAATTCAAACCAAGCAAAGCTGTTTGAATTTTTGAAAGGAGCGGTGCGGCGGGGGGGTGTAGCTCAGTGGTTAGAGCAGTCGGCTCATAACTGATTGGTCCTTGGTTCAAATCCAAGCACCCCCACCATAATACTTACTGACCATGCTCAATATATTCCCAGCCCACGGCACAATAGCCGACTCGGCGGCATTCGTCTGGCGCAAATGTTGGTAGTAATTCGTTGATAATTGAAGTGTAATCAGCACTGATTTCTTCTAGCCTTTCGAGGCGCTGGCGGCGTTGCCAGGTATTCATAACGACAACTTTTCTGGCGCCAGCCTCTCGGGCCGAAACCACGGCTGTCGCGGAAGTTGTACCGGCGGTACCAACATCTTCGAGGGCGACAACTAGATCAGGGTCAATTGACTGTATGGCTTTTCGACTTTCATCTGTTAGACGCACCGCTTTAGGAGAAATTTTTTTGGTCAACAGGGCTGTCGCGTGCGTTCCTAAACACTCGACGATATGCGGCACCAGACGATTTGTGCCATTCGCCACACTCAGGACGACCAATTCACCATATTCTCTAACTGAGTAGGTTGTGCTGATAGCTTCTGCCGCAACATCGACCCATTCCCAAAACAGCGGACTATAATCTGGAATGGAATCAAAGTCCAGTTTGCGGCCGTGCATCCCCCCGGCGAACCCGTGATGAACACCCTCAGGATCCAGTATGCCGGCCTCATGAATATGCTGGCGCAAAACTTCCGCGGACACGCAGCCTCATTTCCCCACCGGTTTTATCAATCATATACGTCAGAAATGGCCGCTGCAAGTTTTAACCGTTTGACACGACGGCGTATAATTTAAGTCAAGAATATTAAATTAAAAACAAGGCGAAAAAAATGGCTGACGGTGAATTTTATGATGAATGGAAATTGAGAGTTGTGTGTGAGGATACACCAGAACTCACTGAAGAACCCGGTTTCGATGTACGCGAATTAACTAATGGCTTTAAAATAGCTGCGCGTGGATTGCGCGCAGTTAAAA
>CAYRVE010000172.1:0-1753 GCA_964427685.1 uncultured Candidatus Saccharibacteria bacterium
GGCGGTCTTCAGCAGGGTGCTCTTGCCGGCGCCGTTGCGGCCCATCAGGGCGACGCGTTCGCTGCGGTCGATCTTCAGGTCGATGCCGCGGATGACGTCGTGGGGCTCCTCGTTGCGGGTCAGCTCGATCCACAGGGCGCGGGTGGCGAGAGCCTCCCGTGGGGCCGGTGACCCAACCCCCTCCTCTCTCAACTTGCTCGGGTGGGGCGCCTGTGGCCGTCCGAGATTGGATTGACCGAGAAGTACAAGCCGTTCGGAGGGGGTTGGGTCACCGGCTTCGAGGAGCTGCTCTCGGGACGCGAGAGATTGGCCGCGGGACGCGAGGGATTGGCGGGCCTGGCGGACGCCCGTTGGCAGAGGAGTGATCCCGGCCAGGGAGAAGAGGCGGGCGGCCGGGGTGCTTAGGACGGGTTCGGAGTGCTGGGACCAGGCGAGGAAATCGGCCGGGGGGCCGTCGAAGGAGATCGCTCCGGCGGACATGGCGACGACGCGGTCGGCGGCGGCGAGGCAGCGCTCGAGGCGGTGTTCGGCGAGCAGGACGGCCACGCCCCACTCCTCGTTGAGGCGGCGCAGCAGCCAGATCAGCTCGTCGCCGGCGACGGGGTCGAGCTGGGAGGTCGGCTCGTCGAGGAGGACGAGTCGGGGGCGGGTGACCAGGGCGGCGGCGAGGGCGACGCGCTGGAGCTCGCCGCCGGAGAGGGTGTCGACGGTGCGGTCGAGCAGGTGCGGGATGGCGAGGGCCAGGGCGACCTCCTCCACGGCCCGCGCCCGCGAGGCTGGAGCGTCGCCGCGCATCTCCAGAGGCAGGTCGATCTCGGCGGCGACGGTGGTCGAGACGATCTGGGTCTCGGGATCCTGGGCGACATAGCCGACGGCGGCGGCGAGCTCGCCCGGGCCGGAGGAGATCGCGTCGAGGCCGGCGACGGTCACGGCGCCGTCGATCTCGCCGCCGTGGAAGTGCGGGACCAGGCAACAGGCCGCTTTGAGCAGCGTCGACTTGCCGGAGGCGGAACGACCGGCAAGCAGGACGAACTCTCCGGGGGCCACGTCGAGGTTCACCGCCTCCAGGGCGGCCCTCGCGGCGCGCGGGTAGGTGTAGCCCAGACCCTCGACAGCGAGGGCCGGGGCGGCACCGCGGCGGATCGCCAGCTCAGACACGGGTCGCCCCCGGGACAGGAGCGGCGCCAACCCCACGCGGCGCCGACGTAGGCAACCGCCGGGTCAACGCCGGCGCTCGAACGGGCTTGCGCCGCCACGGGGCGAGACCGCTGAGGGCAAGAGTGGCGGCGAGGACGAGAGTGGCGATGTCGGCACCGACCCGGGTGGACGGGTATGCGTGGAACTCGCCGGCTCCCAGAGCCTTTCCGACGATCCCGATGGCGAGGACCACGGCTCCGGAGAGATAGAAGCGACGGTCGAAGCGGGAGCCTCTCCCGGCGGACGTCACCCTCCTTCGGGAGCGCAGCCACGATGCGAAGCGGCGGCCCTCCCGGCGTGGCGCCTCGAGGCTGTAGCCGCGCAGCTCGAGCGTCGCGGCGACGTCGACGGCGCGATCGAGGGAGCCGGCGAGAAGACGGCGGGCAAGCGGAGCACGGCCGACCTCGGCGGCGCCGGGACCGCGCAGGCGGGCGGCGTCGCCGAGGCGGGCGGCGTCGGCCTCGGCGACCTGGACAAGGCGAGAGATCAGGGTCGCGGTCAGGGCCGAGTGGCGAGCCAGGGGACTCAGCGCGCGCAGCACCCGGTCGGGGTCGAC
>CAYRVE010000173.1:0-1750 GCA_964427685.1 uncultured Candidatus Saccharibacteria bacterium
CGGCAGTTGGTCACCATTCTCGCGGTACTGTTTAATCAGTTCCGGCCGCCCCATTTTCTCAAAGGCCGTCTCCGGAGTCGTTCCATCATATTTCTTATATTGCGTTCGGAACTTAAAGACCGTGAACCGGTTGTTAAACCGCGTTAGGCGGACTTGCCGAAAGAAAATAGATCCGCCGCCACTAAAAAGCTCGGTGACGGACAACAACAGCATAAACGGCGACGCCAGCACCAACATCAAGCCGCCAAGGCCGATATCCACTAGGCGTTTTACCACTCGCCCCCAACCAACTAACGCCGTCTGGTGCACGGCAATCACTGGTACCGACTGGAATAAATCTACCTCTATATTCCCCACAAACAACTCGCTGTTGCCTGGCACAAAACGGTAAGCAATATGGTTTTCCTGGGCATAGGTTAGAATCTTGTCGTTTTCTTCCCCCGCGGCGTACAGCTCAGTCTGAATAATAGTATGCAGCGACTTATGTTTCAGCGCCCTCTGGGCTTCGTCGAAACTCGGAAACACCGGGAAACCGGCGGCTGATTTGTGCGGATGTTTAACGCCACCGATAACGCCAATGATCCGGTAGCCGGTAGCAGATGTATCTGCCAGTCTGTTGATTAGCTCATGCGTAATTGCCGTGTCGCCTACAATCAAAACGTTATTAATGCCGACACCGTAATTAAACAGCTGTCGCCGGCTACCGCGGGCCAGCGTCCGGAATATCAGCACGAAAGCAAAAGCTAGGCCAAAACCATAGACTGTCACCAAACGGGCCGGGAAGATCGCGATATTGAATACATAGCTGTAACTGATAACAAACAAAATGCCTATAAAAGTCCCAATCAGCAGACGGCCGAACTCGCTGAAGCGCTGGTCGTAAATTCGGGAGTTGTATAATCCGAGCAGTCCAAAGATAAGAATCCAGAATGGCAGCAAGCCAACCAGTACCAGAATGTAAGTATGAGCGTGGACGCTGGTACTTATCGGCGTGTGGTTCAAAGACACCCTTAAAATATAAGCGACACTAAAGGCGATAATGATAGCGACGGCGTCGCCGACTACCAACGCGAAGTTGTAAAGCAGGGAAGAATTATTTTTCATTGCGAGAAATATATACCTGAACAGAGTTTAACAGGTATAATATGATTGTAGCATTTATGAGAGTATCCGCGCTGAAGTACCGCATCCTGTCGCTGGTAACCACGCTGACCATGCTGATAATACTGCTCATGCCGTTCCACGCTTTTTTGACGGTATGGGGAGCCAGCCTGATTGGCCATTACACGGCACTGCGCCTCTGGAAAGAGGTGTTATTGCTAGCGTGTATTATTGGCGTCTTATATCTGTTAATAACTGATGGTAAGATTCGCAGCCACACCCTGACCAGGCGGCTGGCTTGGCTGATTCTTGTTTACGTCGCGGTCAATGTTATTTGGGGCGCGGTGGCCTGGCATCAGCATACCCTGACCATAAAAGCGCTGGGCTACGGCCTAATCGTTAACCTGCGCTTCTTGATTTTCTTTCTGATTACCTGGTCATTGGCACTTCGGACCTCTCGCTTGCGCAAGAGCTGGCAATGGCTGGTGCTGGCGCCAGCGGCCGTGGTCGTGCTGTTCGGTTTGCTCCAGGCGCTTGTTCTGCCGCAGGATTTCCTATCACATTTCGGCTATGGGCCAAACACCATCGCGCCATTTGAAACTATCAACCACAATGCCCAGTACTTGCGGATAGCTTCGACACTGGGCAT
>CAYRVE010000174.1:0-1740 GCA_964427685.1 uncultured Candidatus Saccharibacteria bacterium
CCTGGAGCTCTACGCGGAGCGCAAGGGCTGGGACCTCGGCGCGCTCGAGGTCGAGGTCGACTTCGCCTCCGAAGGCCTGGCGCCGGCTGCCTTCGACGTGGTCCTGCGACTCCCTGACAGCTTCGACGCCGAGCGGCGGCAGCTGCTGCTGAAGATCGCCGGCAAGTGCCCGGTCCACAAGGTGCTGGCCAGCGAGACCTCGATCGCGATCTCCGATCGCGCCGAGACGATCTAGATGAACCTCGGCCTCGCCGAGCGTGCCTGCGTCGTCACCGGCGCCAGCCGCGGCATCGGCCGTGAGACCGCGGTCCAGCTCTGCGCCGAGGGTGCGAACGTGCTGCTGGTCGCCCGCGGCGAGGAGCGCCTGCGCGAGGTCCAGGAAGAGGCCGACGGCGCCGGAGCGAAGGCTGGTGGCAAGGCCGCGGTGCTCGCTCTCGACGTCACCGCCGCCGACGCCGGCGAGCGCATGCTCGCCACCGCCGGCGATTACTTCGGCGCCCTCGACGTCCTCGTCAACAACGCCGGCGCCGCCAAATGGCGCGACATCGACGACGTCCCCGACGAGGACTGGCACGCCCAGTACGAGCTCAATGTGATGGCGCCGCTGCGGGCGATGCGCGCCGCCGCCCCGGCGATGGCCGAGCGCGGCTGGGGCCGCATCGTCAACGTCTGCTCGACCGCCGGCAAGCGGCCCTCCGCCTCGATGCCGGAGTACTCGGTCGCGAAGGCCGCCGAGCTGTCGCTCTCGCGCCTTTACGCCGACCGCTACGCAAAGCGGGGCGTGCTGGTCAACGCGATCTGCCCCGGCCCGGCCGAATCGGAGATGTGGATGGAGCCCGGCGGCCTGCTCGACGAATCGCAGGCGATATCGGGAGCCGCCAGCCGCGCCGAGGCGCTCGAGACCGCCGGCGCCAAGCGCCCGATCGGCCGCCTCGCCGACCCGGCCGAGATCGCCGGGGCGATCGTCTTCCTCTGCTCCGAGCGCGCCTCCTATGTAAGTGGCGCCGCCTGGTCCGTGGATGGCGGCACCGTACAGGTGATTATTTGAGCCTGAGTCGATTTACTCTCGCAATGCGAGAGGAAGTCGACTCAGCCGAGTTGCAAGCATGAGCGAGGCGATCGATCTCAGCGGTCGTCTGCTTACCGCCGACGCCGCGGCGGCGATGGAAACTCACGGCGGGACTGACGCCGCCGTGCTGCTGGCGCTCTACGGCTGGCCGGAGGAGCCGGGCTTGATCTTCACCGAGCGCCGTGCGGATCTGCGACGGCACGCCGGGGAGATCTCCTTTCCGGGCGGGCGCCGGGACGAGGGCGACGCCGACCTGACGGCGACGGCGCTGCGCGAGGCGGAGGAGGAGATCGCGCTCGAGCCGGCCGCGGTCGAGCTGGCCGGTGCCCTCCCGCCGGTCTCGACCTTCGTCACCGGCTACCGGGTCCACCCCTTCGTCGGCCTCGTCGCCGACCCCGCCGAGCTGGACCTGAAGCCCAACCCGACCGAGGTGGAGACGGTGCTCACCTTCTCGCTGCGGCTGCTCCGCGACAACTACGAGATGCGCCGCCTGGTCCGCCGCGGCGTCCCCATCCACACCCCCACCTATGAGGTGGAGGGGCAGCTGATCTGGGGAGCCACCGCGCGGATCCTCGGCGACCTCTTGGAGCGCCTCGGCTAGCTCGACTTCCCGGTCGGCTGGGGAACGATGCGGATGTAGGGGCGCGGCTCCTCCCAGCCACCCGGGTAGA
>CAYRVE010000175.1:0-1734 GCA_964427685.1 uncultured Candidatus Saccharibacteria bacterium
TCTGCACGCGCATCTGTTTCAGTTCACCCTGGCTGATCTGGTAGTCGAGAGTCGCCCGCGTGTTCATCACCCCGCCGCCGATGGCGACCAGCGCGGTGTTCTGGACAAAGACCGTGGCCACGATCTCCGCCGCCCGCTTCATCCGCGGCGTCCAGTTCAGTTCGAGGCGCTCCGACGCGCCGATGACCGCCGTGACACGCGTCTGCTGGTTGGCGCTGGTGCGCTCGAACGACACCGCGGTCGGGAAGTCCACGTCCGCCTCGGCCTCGTCGATGACGACGCTCACGTGGCTGGAGAGGGCGAGCGGAATGCCGACTCCAGGGCTATGGCTGCCGTCTCGGAGTTCATGTCGAAGGCGTCCTTGTCGGAGCTCTGCCGCGAGACCTGGCAGTAAGGACAAGAATGCTCGCAGCGCAGCGAGGCGACGAAGATGTGCAGCGAGGTGAATTCCGCCAGACGCCGGTAGCGGGTGCGGGCCTTGATCGCCAGCAGTTCGACCGGGAGCTCGTCTCCGCCCTCGCGGATCACGTGCTTGGCGCGTAAGCGGCGGACGAGCGGTGAGTCGGTGGGTAGGTCGCTTGCTGCCAGCTTATCGAACTCCTCGGCCTTGAGGAAGAGGTGCTCACCGATGAGATTGGTCAGTAGGACCCGGCCGGTGATCCGCTCGAACCTGAAGGGGAGCAGTTGCCAGTCAGCAGTGGCAGCCTGATAGACGGCAGGCTCGCGAAACCTAGACATCGTCTTCAATCAGCCCGGTCTTCGAGAAGGCGAGGGCGAGAACGAGGTTTCGGACGTCGCCCGTTTCGGCTCGAATCCGCGCCCGCAGCACCTGGTCGAGAACCTCGTTGCGAAAGTCAGCGAGGACGGCAGCTGGCTCGCCCATGTCATCTTTCAGATGCACGACTACCTCGATCGCCTCCGGACCCTCGGAGATATCGCACGAGAGCTGATCCGAGAGGCGGTAGGCGGCGCGCTGAACCGCATCGATCGAGTGACCGGTGCGATCGAAGCTGAAGCGGTGCTCGCTCATCGCGTGGACCTAAGCGACCGAGTCGAAGCGCTCAGGAACTCGAGTAATGCGAAGAGTGCGAGGCGTGGGAGGTGTGTGAGTAGTGCCCGCCGCCACCACTGGAGGAATAGTGCGAGTGATGGCTGACATGGGAGGTGTGCGAGTAGTGGCCGGAGGCGCCGGCGACCGCGTCCCCGTTCGGCAGGGCTAGTAGTGGCGCCTGGGCCACGCCGGCCATCGAGCTCGCGGTCTGGGTGATCGCCGCCTGGGCACGGCCGACGCCTAGCCCGGCATCGGCGACCTTGGCTTGCGCGCCGTGGGGGAAGATTGCGGCAAGGGCGACGCCGAACGGCACGAGGATCGGTTTCTTCTTCATCATTCCGAAACCTATCTGTACCGATTGACGACTGTCAAGTCACTCAAGCGGACTCCAGCAGAGAAGTGACGGAGGGCAGGCGTTGTGTGCCCTTGGCTAGCCGCGGGTTCGGCTTGGGGTCGGGCGGTGAGGCGCGAGGGAGAGCACTGCTTGCCGCTTGAGCGAAGCCACGATGCGATTCGGAGCGCGATTGGCTGAACGGACGCGAGGACCGTCAGCCGATCTTCTCCGCCAGCTCGATGATGATTCCCTCGGGGCCGCGGACATAGCAGAGCCGGTAACTGTTCTCGTAGCGCACCAACTCGCCGACCAACTCAGTGCCGCGGGCTTGAAGGCCGGCGACTACGGC
>CAYRVE010000176.1:0-1725 GCA_964427685.1 uncultured Candidatus Saccharibacteria bacterium
GGCATCGAGGTCGAGTGGCGCCTGCTCGAGCGCCAGCCCCCCGAACGCGACCGCACCGCCCGCCTCGCGAACGATCAGCTGCGCCGCGGCGGCGTCGACCGAGCGACAGGGTCGCAGGCTCAGCATCGCGTCGAAGCGGCCGTTGCCGACATAGGAGGCGGTGATCGCGATCGAGCCGACGACGCGCAGCCGGTAGGCATCTCCCGCCAGTGCCCTCAGCGCCGGCAACGACCACTCCGGCTCGGCCGACTCGAGACCGACGACCTCGAGCTTCGCCTCGGCGACAGACACATGAACCGGGTCGCCGTCAAGCATCGCGCCGGCGCCGCGGCGGGCGGCAAACTCCTCGTCGGCGCCGAAATCGTGGACGAAGCCGAACTCGACGTCGGCCATCGTAGAGCCGGAGGCAAGGGCGATGCTGAGGCTATGCGAGGGGATCGTGCGGCGAGCGTTGAGCGAGCCGTCGATCGGATCGATGACGACGCGCACCGAGCCGCCGGTGCCAAAGGGCACCTCGCCCCGCTCCTCGGACACGGCAACGAACGAGGCTCCTGTCGCGGCGAGCGCATCCAGCTCGGCGAAGACGGCGTCCTCGCAGCGGCGGTCGATCGCCAGCGTCTGGTCGCCCCCCTCGCCAACGCCCTCGTAGACGGTGCGTTCCTCGCTGCTCGCGGTCGCCGCGAAGATCTGCCGCTGCGCGGCGACGACACGGCGGCAGATTCCCAGCCAGTCTGCGGATAAAACGTCCATAGCCCAGATGCTATGTCGCGCTAGCGTTGGACGATGCGCGAAGAGCAGACCACGGCCGAGGCGGAGCTGGGCAGGCGGGATAGCGCCATTGCTCACGGGGAAGGGCCGCTGCTGGTCCTCGGCGCCGCCGGGACGGGTAAGACGGAGCTGCTGGCGCGACGCCTGGCCGGGCTTGCGACAGCCGGGACCGCGCCGGAGCGGGTGCTGGTGATCGGCTCGACGCGGGCCACCGCGCGGCGCCTGCGCGAACGAGCCGAGGCGCGGCTGGAGGGACCCTTCGAAGAGCTCTGGGTCGGCAGCTGGGAGACGATCGGCGAGCGACTTCTGCGCGAGCATGCCGAGGCCGCCGGCCTCGACCCCTTTTTCGACGTCCTCGGGCCAGCCGAGCGGCTGGCGATGCTGCTCGACCGCCTCGACCAGCTGCCCCTGCGCCGCCACGAGATCCGCGGCAACCCGGCGGCGCTGCTGGCCCGGCTGCTCTCGAGAATCGACTCGCTGAAGTCCGAGCGGGTCGGCCCGACGAGGTTGGAGCAGCGCGCACGGGAGGAGGAGGGGACCGCAGCCGATGAGGCAGACCGGGAGGCGGTGCGGCGCGAGATCGAGTTCGCAGAGTTCTACACAGCCCACGACCGGATCCTGACCGAGGCCGGCAGCCTCGACCGCGGCGACATCTTCCTCGCCCTGGACTGCCTGCTCGTCGAGCGCCCCGACATCCGCCGCCAAATCGCCAAGCGCTTCGAGTACCTGATGGTCGACGAGCTCGAGGAAACGACCCAGGCCCAACGAGCCGTCCTCGAATCCCTCGCCAGCGACAATCCAAATCACCTCTACGCGCTCGAGCAAACCGATCTAGGCCCTGCGCCCGAGGGTGACCCCGGAGGGGGTCCGAGAACGGACGCCCCCGCCCGCCCGCAGGACCCCCTCCGGGGTCACCCACCGGCACAAGAACCCTCGTCGGCTCACTCACCAGTCGCC
>CAYRVE010000177.1:0-1698 GCA_964427685.1 uncultured Candidatus Saccharibacteria bacterium
CGAGGCCGGCGGCGCCGCCGAGGCGGGCCTCGGGGGATTTGCCCGGCAGCGGTTTCGGCGCTTTCTTCAGCCTCGGGCGCAGCAGGGTGAACTGCTGTATCTCCTGCGCCCGTTGGCGCAGCGAGGCGTCGACTTCACCCAGCAGCTGAGAGCGGACGGCGAGGTAGGCGCTGACCGAGGCCAGCGCCACGGCGATCGCCACCGCCACGGCCGCCGCCAGCGCCAGTCGGCGACGGATCGTCATTGGCGGGGTTCCCGCAGTACGTAGCCGACCCCGCGCACGGTCTGGATAAACCGGGGGTTGCCCTCGGCCTCGAGCTTGCGACGCAGGTAGCCGACGTAGACGCCGAGCGAGTTGGAGGTCGGGCCGAAGTCATAGCCCCAGACCCGCTCGTTGATCGTCGCCCGTGTCAGCACCAGGCCCGGGTTCCTCATCAGCAGCTCCAGCAACGAGAACTCCGTCAGGGTCAACTCGATCAGCTGCTCGCCGATCCGTACCTCGTGCCGACCGCTGTCGAGTGTCAGCAGCCCGAAGCGCAGCAGCTCGGCGTCCTCCCCCTCCGGGGCGGCGCGGCGCAGCAGCGCCTTGACCCGGGCCAGCAGCTCCTCGAGCGCAAAGGGCTTGACGAGATAATCGTCGGCGCCGGTTTCCAGGCCGGCGACCCGGTCCTTGATCGTCTCGCGGGCGGTGAGCATCAGGATCGGCGTGCGGTCGCCGGCTGCGCGCAGTCGCCGGCAAACCTCGAGGCCGCTGAGGCCGCCCATCAGGATGTCGAGGATCACGGCGTCCCAACGACCCTCCCCGAGGAGGTCGATCGCCTCCTCGCCGCTGCTCGCCACCGAGACCTCGTATCCCTCCAGCGCGAGTGCGCGCCTGACCGCGGCGCGCACCGCGTAGTCGTCGTCGACGATCAAAAGTTCCATCGCCTGATCATGGCCCAAGCAGCGAAGAAACTCCTAAGGATGCGCGCTCGCCCCCCGCTCCTCGAAATTGAAGTCCTCGATCCAGGCCAGCACTTCGGAGCGTCCGAGCCGGAAGCCGTCGGGCGGAAGGTTGCCGATCACCTCCCAGGTCAGCGGCCGGCAAAGTCGCTCGGCCAGCATCTCGTTGCCCGTCGCGTCGATCAAGATCGCTCGCGCCAGCTCCCGCGGCCCGATTCCGGCGCGACCCCAGGAATAGCCGCGGACCAGGGCCGCGTCGCCGAGCGCGAGCGGGCGCCCGAATTCGCCCCGCACGACCACCACCTCTCGACCCAGTGCGGTGGCCTTGCCGACGTAGACGATTTCCCGGCTGTCGGGCGGCTTGCCGACGGCAACCGCCGGCGGCGCCGCGACCCTGAGCTCGGTGTCGATCGGTTTGGAGATGATCAGCTCTGCCATGGTGTCCTCCTTGTGGTGATTGTCCGATCTCAGTAGCTCACCACCGCGCTCATAAGGGAATGTGTCGGGAGCCGCAGAATCAGGTAAGAGCTCCCGGCAGCCGCTAGAGATCGCTGGATGCCTGACCGTGAAGCCGGCCGGGTAGGCCGCCGCTTCGTGCCAGCGCGGCCCGGTGCCGCTGGCGTCGCCGATCGTGTCCCAACGCAGTCCGGCGATCACCGCGTTGTGTGTTCGGCGTCGGGTGAAGGCATCACAGACGATGCGGCTCTGAGGTTATCTGGTTCAGCGTCTAAGTTTCTATGCGTAAGCGAGTGGCAG
>CAYRVE010000178.1:0-1688 GCA_964427685.1 uncultured Candidatus Saccharibacteria bacterium
TCAGTTCTGCCGCCCTTGCTCGTACATCGCTCATAATGTCACTACTATACAAAGGTCTCTATGAAGTGCAAGCAATAGCTTATTAATTATATTTTATCTAGAAGCGAATCTTGACCGTGCTGCCCAGACAAGCGTAAGCACTTACATGACCTGATATAATATGAGTATGAAAAAATTACTATACGTTGTGCTGATTATCGGTTTCTTATTTATTGATTTACTATTCTTCCACGACATCTTTAAACCTGGTGAGACTACTACACTCCCGCAATACTTAACAGGCGTACTGAGCATTCCAGTTATACTCTTGTCTCTTCAGGCCTTGCTGCGCAGCAACAAGCATACGCAGTCCTAATGAGCTTATTATAGACCAGGCAGGCAAATGGTCGTGAAGTACGCCCACTGTGTCAGCCAACTATAATAATGGACCCTGTTCGAAGTCCATTTGTTTGCTACAATCTTGATATGTCCACTGCTCAAAATATACAAGTCGATAAATTTATAAACGACTTGCCGGCTTGGCAGCAAAAAGTATGCCTGAGAGTTCGTCTGCTCATACATGAAGCCGAGCCAGAAATACAAGAAACAATCAAACGAGGGGACCGTCCATATTTTGTATTAAATGGTAACGTTTGTGCGCTCCAAGCAACCAAAGATCATATTAATATCTTTATCTACGATCCTATAGCTCCTGATCCTCAGCACATTATCAACCAAGGTCATGATAACGAAACTGCGCGTTCAATTCAGATTTATCAAGATGATCAAATAAATGAAAAAGCATTTAAGCAATTAGTTAGTGCGGTTTCCAGCAATAATCGTGCCGGCGGTTGGCGAAAACTCAAGTAATAACTTGGCTCTAACTTCATAACATGTGCTCGGCTCAAACGCTAAAGCGGCTCGGCGCTCTTTGGGGGCATCTGGATGGCGCGGTTGAAACAGCAGGGTCTTCGTTTGCCGGCTTTGAGCATGGAGCATAGCTTTTCGGGTCGTTCCCGAAGTGTTTTTGGCAGTTTGACGGAGCCCATCCAGTTGAGCCAGTCCCAGCGCGCCATTGGCGTAATATCCAGCCATAGAGCCTGTGCCTGTGGGTCGGCCGCCAAGGCTTTTTTCAGATCCGATGGCACCGTTGGTTCTGGCCATACTTTCGTCGGCTCAATTTTGATAGTAGCAGTATCGTCTGCGTTTATTCCAGCGGCTTGACGCATGGCCTTACCGACCTTGAGCCAGTGGCTGCCTTGGCCGTCTGGCTGGAGTACGACCCGGAAGCGGGAGTCATTAACAGTTCCCTCAACCAACACCATGCCTCGTGATGGCAGTTTATCGCTAGCGCTCTTGGGCAATGTGAGCACTGCGTCGGGGGCTTCTAACTTAGCATCAAATCTGATTGCTGACATATGTTTATGATAGCAAATCTTCTAATCAACCAAGCAATAGCGCTATATATGGATGCTAAACTATAGTTAGGAGGAATTTATGGCAAAAGGTAAAACTACGGCTCAGCAACACGGGGCGATGGGCGGCGCCTATTTTCTAGGCATGGTCGGTGCGGTTATTTTTTACATGCAGCACGCCCATACTTTTTGGGCCGTCATATTGGGCTTACTTAAAGCACTTATTTGGCCGTTATTTGTTGTCCACCACGTTCTGGCTATTTAGCGTATAATGGCTGGCATGAGCAGTTATGC
>CAYRVE010000179.1:0-1665 GCA_964427685.1 uncultured Candidatus Saccharibacteria bacterium
ATAGGCAGTCAGCTTCTGCCTGGGATCGTCGGTCTGGGCGCCAATCGGCACTACAGTCATCGTCCACACTTAAACCGGCTGGCTACATACTGAGGATTTCAGATTCTTTGGCTTTGGCGGCCGCTTCTATGTCGGAGCGTGTTTTATTCATCGCCTCATCAACTTGATTGCTCAAGCGCTTGGCCTCGTCTTCGCCAATATCTTTGTCTTTTTTGGCTTGATTAAGCGTATCCATGGCTTCGTGCCGGACATTGCGCAAGCTGATCATGGCTTCTTCTTGTTTCTGGCCGACTTGTTTGGCTAGTTCGCGGCGGCGCTCTTCAGTCAGCGGCGGAATTGGCAAACGGATGATCCGGCCGTCATCGGTCGGGTTCAACCCGAGGCTGGAGTCGTTGCGAATCGCTTCGACAATCGCTGTCAGGTTATTCGGATCGAACGGCGTTAATTGAATAAGAGTCGCTTCCGGCACGGCGATAGTCGCCACCTGCTTGAGCGGCATCGGCGAACCATAGGCTTCAACAGTCACGCCGTCCAGCATGCCGGCACTAGCCCGCCCCGTGCGAAGAGTCTTCAAGTTATCTTTAAACCGCTCAACAGCCTGCCCGAATTTGGTCTTAGCGTCCGAAACTACTTGATTGGCATCCATGCCTTAACTATATCAGTTTATTTCGCCGAGGGCGATGCGCGAAAAACGGCGGACGACGATATTTTCACCTAGCCGGGCATTGTGGTCTTTTACGTAATCACCGACGGTTTGGTCAGGATTTTTCACATAAGGCTGTTTCAGCAACTCGTCAACATCAGCCGGCTCACTAGCGGCAATGTGCATAGCCAAATCTTTAACCAGAGCGGTAAATATCTCGTTGCGGGCTACAAAATCGGTTTCGCAGTTCACTTCTACCAGTACGCCAATGCGGCCGTCGTGGTTGTAGGTGCCGACCAGGCCGGCCCGGGCTTCGCGCTCGCCGCGTTTCTCCGCCTTGGTCAAACCTTTTTTGCGCATAGCAGCCAGCGCTTTGTCAAAGTCGCCGCCAGCAGATTCCAGCGCGGCTTTGGCGTCGGTCAGACCAACACCGGTCAAATCTTTCAAACGTTTTACTTCTTTAATATCGGCGGCCATGACTACACCTTCACCCTTTCGATCTTGTCAGTTTTCTCATCAGCTGCTTCGCCGGCTTTCTCAGATTTTTCGTCCTTATCAGGCGCCGGCGCGGCCTTAACCTTGGCTTTGCCGGACAAAATAGCCGCCTGCACGTAGCCTACAATCAGCTCAATGGCCTTAATGGCATCGTCATTGGCCGGAATCGGGTAAGTAACCTGGCTCGGATCGGCATTGGTATCAACCATTGCCACGATCGGCACGCCGAGCTTGCGCGCCTCGCGCACAGCGTTGGCATCATTGATGATATCAACTATAAACACCGCGCCTGGCCGAGCATTCAATTCCTTGACGCCGCCGTACATGACGTTCAGCTGGTCGATTTCCTCCTGGAAGCGCTGAACCTCCAGCTTGTTATACTTGTTTTCCAGCTCGCCGCTAGCCATGCGGTTTTCCAGGTCTTGCAGGTGCTTAACCCGCCCGCCGATAGTATTCCAGTTAGTAAGCATGCCGCCCAACCAACGCTCAGTGACGTAAGGCATATCGGTTTCTAGAGCCGCCTTTTT
>CAYRVE010000180.1:0-1663 GCA_964427685.1 uncultured Candidatus Saccharibacteria bacterium
GCGGGCTAACAGTCGGTGAACGGATCATCATTCCTAATGCCATCCAGAACGGCAACGGTGCCACAGCCACCGCTATAAGTAACGGTAACGGTGGTTTCCTGTGGGGAACCTCTCCGATATATGGCTACAATGGCTATGACTTCGGAAACTGCACCTGGTATGTAGCCTCCCAGATACCAGTACCCGCAAATTGGGGCAATGCCAATACGTGGGCGTACTATGCCAGGCTTAGTGGCTGGAATGTCGGCTCAGCCCCTTCGGTTGGATCGATTGCTCAGACTTCGGCCGGCTATTTTGGCCATGTAGCCATAGTCCAAGCCGTCAATAGCAACGGTACGATTACAATTTCAGAGATGAATCATGCTGGTTTTGACGTCAGAGATACTCGCACAGTATCAGCCTCAGAGTTCCAAAATTATATTGCCCGATAGGGAGAGCTTGTAGTTGACAGTTTTAAGCTTACAAAAATTCCGATTTCCTGCTAACTCTATAAACTACCTAGTAAAGACTGTAAACTATTAGTAATGAGTTTCGTTGATAAAGTAACTATAACTGTCGAAGCCGGCAAAGGCGGCGATGGCAAGCTCAGTTTTCGCCATGAGAAATATGTTGATAAAGGCGGCCCTGATGGCGGCGATGGCGGCGATGGCGGCACGGTCGTTTTGCAGGCCAGCCGCAACGTTAACACCTTGGCGGCTTTTCGTCACAAGAAAGAGGTCAAGGCCGAAGGCGGTCTCTCGGGTGACAAGCGTCGCAAACATGGCCGCAGCGCTCCGCACCTAATCGTCGAAGTGCCGGTTGGCACCCAAGCTAGCGACGGCAACGGAAAAATCTTAGCTGATTTAGTTGAAGACGGACAGCGGGCAGTGACAGCTAAAGGCGGCCGCGGCGGTTTTGGCAACGCGCACTTCGTATCCTCGCGGCGCCAAGCCCCAAAATTCGCTGAAAAGGGCGAACCAGGCGAAAAAGTTGAACTGCACCTGGAACTTAAAATGATCGCCGACGTCGGTCTGGTCGGCCTGCCAAACGCCGGCAAGTCAACATTACTTAGCAAGTTAAGTAATGCTCGCCCGGAGATTGCCGACTATCCGTTCACGACCCTTACGCCGAATCTTGGCGTTGTCGATATTGATAAACATACCAGCGTTCTAATGGCCGACATCCCCGGCCTGATCGAAGGCGCCGCGGCTGGCAAAGGCCTAGGCCACGATTTTTTGCGCCATATCGAACGAACGGCCGTCACTCTACACTTGATTGATAGCTACCATGAAAACGCCGCTCAGGCATACCAGACCGTCCGGGCTGAATTGGAAGCCTACCAGCCCGAACTTATTAAGCGCCCGGAGATTGTCGCCCTGACTAAGGTCGAAGGTCTGGATAACGAAATTATTGACGACCTAATGAGCCAGCTACGGCGAGTGATTGACACTAAAACGCCACTATTTGCCATCTCGGGCCTGTCTGGCGAAGGCCTATCCGGCCTGCTCTTCGCCCTCAAAGATGCCGTGCAGGTTGTGCGTTCACAGCCCGAGCCCGAAGCCGAAAAACCGGACATACCCATACTCAAACTTGACGACACAAGTGATGAATGGCAAGTCGCTAAACAAGATGATGTCTACGTCGTCACCGGCCAGAAAATCGAGCGGTTTGGCGACCGAACAGA
>CAYRVE010000181.1:0-1652 GCA_964427685.1 uncultured Candidatus Saccharibacteria bacterium
GCGGGGAGAACGCCTCCTTATAGGAGTACCACCGGTGGACTGGGTACGAGCTGAGCTCGTTCGCGACGACCAGATTCTCGAAGGCCGCTCGCTCGTCCCGGCAGGCGATGCCCTCGGCGAGGCCATCGAACCGACCGCTGATCTCCCGGATCTCCTCATCGCGTGAAGGCCGCTTGGGGCGGCCCGCAGGATCGCGGGGCTTTGCGTCGCCCGTGGCGGGAGCGGCGGCAGGGGTCGGAAAGACGACGAGCTCGCCCCCGCCGCCGACCTCCGGGGCGGCTGGACCAATGCCGCGCTAAGCGGCCGGTTCCGGCTCCGTCATCTTCTAGTTCACCCCCAACCCTGGGTGACGCCATCGCACCGACTTGAAAGGCCAAAGCACGAGAGTAGAGCGCGGTCCGGAGGTGTCTCGGCAGGGAGCGGCATCGGCGCCAGAGCGATCATGGGCCGAGCCTAGCTCGAATCGGTCCTCTGGCGACGCGCCTCTAGGGCGGGGCAATGGCGGATTCAGGAACGCGGCGGCGGGCGGCCGCCCGGAGGTTCCTCATCCGCCTCGGCGCGCCCAGCGGACGCGGGCGAACATCATCCGGGGTCGACAAAGACAGGGCGCGGCCCGGTCGACCGGCGATGCGCGGACACGCAGATACCGCACGTCCGACACGCCGGCTCGTGGCCGAGGATCGGTCGGCTCGGCGCCGGACGATCTCGGAACCCCGTCAGGACCGACCAACCGGTGCCGCCCCTCGACAGGCCTCCTCGGAGGATCTCAGGGGATTCAACGGCGGGCTGAGTACTTTGGCGGCTTCTCCTTTAATCGCATAGTCTGCCGCGGAGCAGTACCGCCGCACGGTCAGGAACGTGACCGACCGCCGACAGGCGCCTTCATCCGTGACCAGCCCGCCCGCCACCGCACCGACCTGTCCGGACCAACCCGGCGTATGACGAACCTCATGACAGACGACACCCGTAGTCCTGCGCGACTGCCGCGCCCTCTCGGCGCCCGGCTACATCGGTTCAGCCTTTACGCGAAGGAGACCACGGTAGACGTCGACTTCCCCTGTGGTGTCTTCTGCCTGGCCGGGGCGAACGGACTCGGGAAGTCGACGTTCCTCACGGCCCTGAATTTTGCGATCACGGGAACCGTCCCGGAGCCGTCGCGTGAGTTCCGCGGCGTCGACGACTATTACTCGAAAGTGAGGTCGTACTCGTCAACCTTATTCCGGGGGCGGATCGACGATGAAGATGCAGAAGCGGCCGAGGTCGAGGTCGATCTCCTCGCGGGTCCCAATCGATATCGGATACGCCGAGGCATGTTCGAGCCCCTCGAGTTGCGAGGTCTGGATGTAAGGGACGCAGAGACCGGTGAGGTTCTAATCGCCGACGATGCCGCTCTGGATCCCTCGGAGCGACATGGCAGGTACACCGCACAGATCACCGCCGACTGTGGACTCGACACCTTCGCCCAGCTGGTCTTCCTCCAGCACTTCGTCCTGACCTTCGACGAGCGCCGCGACCTTCTCTTCTGGGGGGAGCGGACGCTACCCGCGGCCCTCTTCATCGCCTTTGGCCTCGATCCGGCCAAGGCCAGGCGCGCCGACACTCTTCAGGAGACGGTGCGGAAAGCCGACTCCCTGGTCCGCAACTACAACTGG
>CAYRVE010000182.1:0-1626 GCA_964427685.1 uncultured Candidatus Saccharibacteria bacterium
TCCGGGCAGAGATCACCGGTGGAAGACAGAGCGACGTACCGCGCGGGCGCGTGGTGGGGGGTAGCTCCGTCATCAACACCTGTATCGCGATGCGACCTGACCCCTACTCCTTCGAGGCGTGGCGGGTCGTGGCGGATGGGTGGGGATGGAGCGAGGTCCTGCCCTACCTGAAACGGCTCGAGCGCGACCTCGACTTCGCAGAGGCTGGGTACCACGGCGCCGAGGGCCCGGTCCCGGTCGTCCGCTGGCGCGACGACGAGCTTGAGGCGGGCTCCATCGCCTTCCGCGACGCCGCCCTCGCGGAGGGCCTGCCGGGCGCGCCCGACCTGAACGCGCCGGGCGCCACCGGTGTCGGGCCGGCGCCGATGAACCGAGACTGACGGCGCCGCATCTCGGCCGACCGGGCCTACCACGCCGGGTCGACAGGTCCGGGTCTTCGGATCGCCCGTGAGCGCCTGGTCGACCGGGTGCTCTTCCGGGACCGCAGAGCGGTGGGCGTCCGCAGCGTGGGGCCGGCGGGCGTGCATCTGCATGCCGCCGGCCAGGTGGTTCTGTGCGCCGGTGCCTACGGCACCCCGGCGATCCTCCAGCGCAGCGGCATCGGGCCAGAGGAGGACCTGCGCAGGTTGGGTCTGGAGCTCGTCAGCGGACTCGACGGCGTCGGGCGGGGCCTTCGCGATCATTCCCAGGTCCATCTGCCCGCCGGGGGCCCGCCGGCGACTGCGATGCCTCCCGCCCTTCAGACGATTCTGAGGACGACGTCCCCTGACTCGCCGGTGCGAAACGACCTGCAGCTCTGCGTCCTCAACCGGGTCGACGTCGGGCGTTACGCGCCCGAGTCGGCCCACGCCGGGGGCGGCCTCGCGATGCTGTGTGTCCTCCTCCAACATGCCTGCTCACTGGGGCGGGTCCGGCTTGTCTCGACCGCGCCCGAGGCGGCTCCCCGGATCGAGATCGACTACGTCGCCGAGGCGGAGGACCGGCGGCGCTACCGGGCCGGAGTGCGGCTACTGGCGGCGATCATCCGCCGGGAGGAGATGGCGTCGTTCTCGCTGCTCGACGGTCCTCCGGACGTCGACGATCGCGGTATCGACTCCCTCGTGGCAAGCCGCGTCAAGACCGCGCATCACCCCATGGGGACGGCCCGGATGGGCCCACCGACCGATCCGCGCTCGGTCGTCTCGGCCGACCTCTCGGTGCATGGGGTCGAGGGTCTATCGGTCGCAGACGCCTCGATCATCCCGGTCTCCCTCAACGCGAACATCCACATCGCCTGCACGATGATCGGCGAGCGGGCTGCGGATCTCCTGGCATGAGCGCCTCCCCGGACGACGGTTCGATGCCCGCCGCGCTGGGACGGGCGGTGAAGCTGCTCGAGGCGACCGAGAAGCGGTCCAGGGGGCGGATCAACCTGGTCCCGAGCGAGGCCCGGATGTCTCCGCTTGCCCGCCGGCCCCTCGGCAGCGACCTCTACTTCCGCTATTTCTTCAACGAGAGGGCGGATCCGTTCTTCTGGCAGTTTCGTGGTGGCCAGGAGATCGGCCATCTCGAGCGCGAGCTCGCGATCGCGACGCTGGGACGGCTCGCCGATGCCTCGCATGTCAACGTGCGACCGATCAGCGGGCT
>CAYRVE010000183.1:0-1617 GCA_964427685.1 uncultured Candidatus Saccharibacteria bacterium
CTTCCGATCTGCTTGCAGGATGTCATCCAGTCCGGCGCCACCCTGCACGGCTTGCCACCGGCAATCACGCATGACATCCTGCAAGCCTTCGTCAGTTCGTTCCACGATATGTTCCTCTACGCACTGCCGTTTTCGATATTGATGTTCATTGTGGCGCTGTTCTTACGCGAAACGCCGCTCAAGACCACGACCAAAGACATGGCCGAAGGCAGTGCGCTCGAGCCAGAACACTCGCTCTAATCTTCACTGGGTGCCGAGCTATTCGCCTGGCGCCATTTCTCTATTTCACCATGATGGCCACTCAGTAAAACGTCGGGGACTTTCATGCCCTTGAAGTCTTCCGGCCGGGTGTACTGAGGAAACTCAATATTTTTATCATCTTGCTGGAACGATTCTATCTCGGCCGAAGTTTCGCCGCCCAGCACCCCCGGCAGCAGCCGCACGACTGAATCGGTAATGATCATGGCGGGCAGTTCGCCGCCAGTCAACACGTAATTGCCTACACAGAAACTTTCATCCACCCACTTGGTGATTCGTTCATCGTATCCCTCGTAGCGCGGACAAACAATGATTAACCCGGTGCCAGCCGCCGCTAATCTTTTGGCATCAGACTGTTTATAGGTTTTACCGCGCGGTGTCGGCAATAAGACTTTAGCGCTGGAATCATTTTTTTTAGCTTGCTCGATAGCCGCTACTACTGGTTCGGGCTTCAACAACATGCCGTCGCCACCGCCGTATGGCGTATCATCGACCTGCTTGCGCGGTCCAAGCCCAAAATCACGCAAATTAATAAGTTCATATGAGACGATGTCCCGATCCTGTGCTTTCCAAAGCATGCTATTACCTAGCACACCTTCAAACATTTCTGGAAACAGCGTAATAATTTGAATCTTCATCTCTTTATTTTAGCAAAAATAAAAGAGCCAACTCTTAGCTGGCTCTTTTACACACATAAAGCTCTCAAACTTTATACATCGAGGTCGTCGAGGTCGGCCAGTTCTTTGCGAGTCTCGGCTAACCGGTCGCTGGTCTCTTCCTCTTCACTGGCGGCTTCTTCATCGGCAGCATCTTCTTCGGCGTCTGCTTCCGGTTCTTCAGCCGGAGCCTCTGCTTCAACGTCCTCTACTTTTTCTTCTTTGTTTTCGTCTTTTGCTGGCGCATTTTTGTCAGATGCGACACCGTCACTACTTCCTGGGCCGTGGCCACCAGTGCCGTTATCGATAATTTTAAGGTTGTAACGAGCGTCATTCTTAGTACCGAGGGCCCGTAAAAGCGTGCGCAAGGACTGGGCGGTAGCGCCGCGCTTGCCGATAACTCGGCCAATATCTTCGGGGTCAACGGTTAACTCTAGTAATACGCCCTTTTCGTCGATGGTCCGTTTGACCTGGACAGCATCCGGCTTTCCGACTAAAGATTTGACGACAAATTCTATAAATTGCTGATCGATTTCACTCATGTGGCAGACCCCCTGTTATGGCTGATTAATAGTATTAATTATAGCAAACCGCCAATACTGCATTGTAAGATTTTTCGTGTCTACTCGGCTGACTTTTTGTCGTCAGCGGTTTCAGCTTCCGCTTCCGTGGCCTCAGCGGGTTTCTCATCTTCAGCTGGCTT
>CAYRVE010000184.1:0-1573 GCA_964427685.1 uncultured Candidatus Saccharibacteria bacterium
GGTTTCAGGATTGTGATAATAAACAACTTCGCCGTTCGGACCATTACCATCTCTTGGCTCTAGGGTATAAGAACCGGCTTCTATCCAGCCAACGCCTGTATGAGCCATTTTCTCTACGTCTTCGACGTGCTTGATCACACCTCCGGCATTGCCGAAAGGACTGTCTAATTCTAGATGGCCAATCTGATATTCGCTCATAGTACTCCTTTTGCTTTCATACTACACTACCTCGCCACGATCGCGGATTGGTTCGTATCCTTGAGGGCCAGCATGCCCATTTACGTATACCATACGTCCAGCAACCTTTGACTCAATAAGCTTGCCGTAAGTGTTCATGCCGAGGTACGGCGTCCAACCCGCACCGGAGATAATATCTTCTTCTGATTCAATCCGTCCGTCGACTAACTCCCAAGTAGTGCCAGTCAGTGATAGCTGCAAACCGAATAGCTCAGCGGGTTGAGTGGACATGGCGTCAATCAGGCGTTCGTGCGTAATCGTGCCCCGCTTAACTTGATAGAGCATCAGGCTGACGACGTGCTCAATACCTGGCACGCCAAAGCATGAGCTACCAGCCGCTTCGGCTTCGCGTTTGGCATCTTTGGAATGAGGCGCGTGGTCGCTTTCAATGATTTGGATTTTGCCATCCGCTAAGTAACGCATTAGTTTCTCAGCATCAGGTTGATCTGCCAGGGGCGGCTGCATTTCGGCAAACTTACCTTCCGTCATCCGGTCATGGGAGTCTTTCAGTATATGATGCGGACAGACGCCGCAGGTCACCGGAAGGTCACGATGTTTTCTAACCGTATCCACTATATCGACCTGCGCTGGATCATTGACATGGCAGACATGTATATGGTGGTTGTACTTGCCAGCCACTAGGCCAATCATACTGGCCAGGTTATCTTGACCAGCGTGGAACAAAAAGGGTTTGTCCGGAGCGACTCTATGTAGTTCGGCTATAATAGGTTCGAATTCTTGGGCCTCATAATCATCTTTTCGTTCAATACCCGTGGTCGGACCACCATAGCCCTTCAAAGCAACTGACAACTCCATCATGCCGGCAATCTCACCAATGTTGTCGGCCTCCGGCTGGGCACCAGCATTCACCGCCATCAATGTGTGGGCATCTTTGCGCGCGATGAACTGCTTTTCCCGTACTCTATCAGAGCTCCAGGTTGGCCGACCGGGGTTATTTGGCATATCGGCTACCAAGGCATACCCGCCCAGCGCCGCTGCCAGTGTGCCGCTAGCGATTGTCTCGGCTCTATTAGTGCCCGGTTCGCGTAAATGAACATGCGGGTCAATTAGCGGAGGAAGATGTAGTGTTTCGGGCATACCTACGAGCACCTCTTATTACTTGTGTTCATTAAACCAATCTCGATACCAGCATGCAAGCATGAGCGAAACAGCTTTTAGGCTATACTAGAACATATGCCGAAAAAGCCGGATTTAGCGCAGCGCGCCGCCGAAGTACTGAAGATGAACGACCGGGGCAACTACACCCAGCCGGCGCACAATCTGTACCCGCACCAATGGCTGTGGGACAGCTGTTTTATCGCCATTGGCTTGCGCC
>CAYRVE010000185.1:0-1564 GCA_964427685.1 uncultured Candidatus Saccharibacteria bacterium
ATCGAGGTGTGGGACGCCAGCACCCGCCTCCCCGCGAACCTGCTCGAAGCCCTCCCCGCACCCGAGCTGCCGCACTCTGCCGCCGCCTGAGCGGGATCCGCCGTGCGCGAGAGCCTGCCGGGCCGATGCGGTCGATGGCTGCGACGTGCAGGCTCCGTTCGCGCCGGGCGCGAGCAGCGGGATGCTGAGCGTCGCGCAGACCGCGGCGACGAAGCCGCCGAGCGTGAGGAGCAGAAGCTTGCGCATCTGCTCCTCCAGCACGCACCGCCGACGGTTAAGCCGCTGGCAGCTACGTGGCGGAGCTTGCGCCTGCTAGCAGCGGTGCACCCTATGCGAAGAAGCCTGCTACCCTATGCGAAATGGATGATATCGGTGCCGTGCGGATGACGACGCAGATGCTCGCGGTGCTGAGCGTGATGGTTGCCGAACCGACCGGCGAGTGGTACGGGCTCGAACTCACGCAGCGGGCCGGTCTTCGGCCAGGCACGATCTACCCCATTCTCGATCGCCTGTTGAAGGCTGGATGGCTTGATCGGCGCTGGGAGGAGATCAACCCGGTCGTGGAGGGACGTCCGCAGCGACGGCTGTATCGCCTCACCGGCGCAGGCGCGCCCGCCGCGCGTCGTGCGCTGGATGAGCATCTCGCGTCATTGCGCCGGGCAGGCTCGCGTCCGCCCGTTGCGCCGAGGCCGCGGCCGGGGGTTGCGTGAGCATTCTGCTCGCCGTCAGCGCCGCGTTTCTTGGGCTCGTGGTCTTGGTGGTAAAGGCGCTGATCGTTGACGAGGCGCGCGGGCGCGTCCAAAGACGCGTGGCCGCGAGTCTGGAGGCCACGATTGCTTCCCTGCCCATCGAGATTCAGGAGGAGTGGGCTGAGGAGTGGCGCGGCGAACTTGCGGCAGCGATCTCAATGCCGTGGACCGCGTTTGCGTACGTACGCAACGTGCGTGAGAGCGCCGAGCAGCTCGTCGTCGCTAAGGCTCTTGAGCTTGTGCTGACGGAAACGGCAAGAGCCTCCGCCCGCGCAGAGGGCTGGTCGCGCCAGTCAATCGAGTCAGAGCAGAGGCGGTCCAGGGACCTTCGAACTGGCCGACTTCGTGCCAGGAACTGGGCGTTGACCTATCTCATCAAGCATCGCGATTCCCTCCTCGTCCTCGCCTGCGTCGTCATGATCGTCGCGGCCGGATGGACGATGCTGACCTTCCCGTCCTATGTCCTTGGCACCGTTGCGATGCTTGTGCTGCTTGGTGGTATTGCGGCCCTTTGGTCGCGAGCGTATGACTGAGGACGCGCGCTTGCGCTCGTGGCGTTACCCAGACTGTCGAGATGGCTGAGCGCAACTGGTGCCCACGCTGAAAGTTGCTAGTGCGGGTGGGTGGTGGTGGCGGTAGCTGATGAGCGTGGCGAGGGCGTGGTCCCAGGTCTTTGCGGCGTGCGGGTCGAGTGGGCGCTCGCCCCCACACCGCACCGCAAACCAGTCCGGCGAGTTGGCGCCCGAGCGGCGCGATCGTGGTCAAGCGTCTGACCTTGCTCGGTCGTGGGTAGATGCACCGGAAGGCGCTGCGAT
>CAYRVE010000186.1:0-1560 GCA_964427685.1 uncultured Candidatus Saccharibacteria bacterium
GACCCACGTCAGGGGTCTAGCCAAACTTATTAAAGAAGATGCGGGAAATATACAACGGGAGCTCAAGCGCCTCGAGAAGGTCGGTTTTCTGACCAGTGAACGACAAGGCAATACCAAAGTATATTCTACAAACAAGCAGTTCCCGATCTTCCGCGAACTGCAAAGTATAGTGTTGAAGTCACAACGTTCCGCCCAGCAAAAACGAGTTACCGGCTAAAATTACTTAAACATGGTTGCAAATACAACCCCTGTTCTGTACAATAATTCTCGATGATACAAGTAACCCGTAAAGATTCTAAAGAATCAACTGAGAACCTGCTGCGTCGCTTTAACCGTAAAGTGCAGCAGTCTGGCGCACTGGCGACAGTCAAGGGAAACCAGTTTTTCCAGAAGCCGCCCAGCAAGCCGGAGCGCCGCCGCAAGGCAATTATCCGCCAGGAGCGCAAAGCCATTAAGGCTAAAAAGATCAAACTAGGACAGAAATAGCTAGAGATGCTTGAGCAAAAGATTGAGCAGGACCTCAAAACCGCCCTGCTGGCCAGCGATGCGCAGCGGGTCAGCGTTTTGCGCGGCCTGAAGAGCGTACTGCTGAACGTTAAGGTAGCCGAAGGCAAACGCGACAGCGGCCTGGATGATGACGCCGTCCTAGCGATTTTTGCCAAGGAAGCCAAGAAGCGCCAAGAAAGTGCCGATCTGTACAAACAGGGCGGCAGCCAGGAAAAAGCCGATGCCGAACTGGCCGAAAAGGCTATTATCGAGGGCTATTTGCCTGAGCAGCTGGGCGAGGCTGAACTAGGTGCCATGGTTGACTAGGCTATCAAAACAACCGGCGCCGAGGGGCCAAAAGACATGGGCGAGGTGATAGGACAGGTCAAACAGAAGACTGGAGCCAGCGCCGACGGCGGCCTGA
This sequence comes from uncultured Candidatus Saccharibacteria bacterium, assembly GCA_964427685.1. Taxonomy (GTDB): domain Bacteria; phylum Patescibacteriota; class Saccharimonadia; order Saccharimonadales; family UBA4665; genus JARIHC01. Next base: position 911 of record CAYRVE010000186.1, read on the forward strand.
TAGCCAAAATAGCCAAGGAGAAACTAGGCGCATGATTATTCTAATGGGTGTGGCAGGTGCCGGCAAGAGTATGCAGGGCCGGCTATTCGCCGACGAGCATGGTTATGCTTGGGTTTCTACCGGCGAATTATTCCGCGTGCTTGTCACCGGACGGCGCCGCCAACAGATGCTGGAAGGCAAACTGCTGAGCGACGAAGAAGTTATTAAACTGATAGACAAGACCCTCGAAGAACTTATAGATACCAACAAAGAATTTCTGCTGGACGGCTTTCCGCGTACCAAGACCCAGGCCGATTGGCTGCTCAAGCAGGTGGACAGCGGCCGCTTCGGCCTGACAGCTGTTTTCAACCTCAAGGCCTCGCCAGAGGTAGTTAAGGAACGGCTGTTGAAGCGTGGTCGTCAAGACGACACCGAAGCCGCTATCAAAAAGCGCTTCGATGAATATGATGCTGTCACACTGCCTATCCTGGATTATTTTAGGGAGCATAGTGTTGCTGTCTACGACATTGACGCTGACCGCAATCCGATGACCGTCCACGACGAAATCCTGCAATATATAGATAAGAAGTAGGTGCTTTAAGTATGCAGACCAAGGTAAAAACCGCTAGCCAAATCAAAGCAATGCGCGACGGCGGCCGGATGTTGGCTAC
>CAYRVE010000187.1:0-1528 GCA_964427685.1 uncultured Candidatus Saccharibacteria bacterium
GCAGCCATAGGCGAGGCGGCCGGCCGGGCTGGCTCTCTGGTTGCTATGCGTCTGCCGATTTCTTTATCCACGACAGCCCGCGGACGGCCGTACTTGGCCGCTGACAGTTGCTTCAAGGCATCAGCCAGGCGCGGATTGGCCGTGCCGAGGCTAGGCAGCGTTGCCATACTAAAGGGCTGCGTAGGCACACCGCCGATCAAAGTTCGGACAATTGTATTGTAATTCGGCACGCGCAACAAATCATCGCCGTCAAAAATCGGTTGGAAGTATCTGGTAAGCGCTTCGACGTCGTTCTGGCCAACCCTAAATGACACAATCGTGCCCATGTTGCCAAATACAGCATCGCGAATCTCCTCGGTCAGCTGGGTAGTAAACTGGTTGGCCACAATCAGATTCAGGTGGTACTTGCGAGCCTCGGACATAATAGTGGCAAAGCTTTCCGTCGAAAAGTTCTGGAACTCATCAACATAGAGGCTAAAGTCGACGCGCTGGTCTTCCGGAATGTTGGCCCGGCTCATGGCCGCCGCCTGGAACTTCATTACAAAGATCATACCGAGCAGTTTGCTGTTCAGGTCGCCGGTCCGGCCTTTGCTCAGATTCACAATCAGGATCTTTTTGTTATCCATAATGTCGCGCATATCAAAAGCGCTTTTGGTTTGGCCAATTATGTTGCGCATCATTTCGTTACTCAGAAACGCGCCGAACTTGCTGGTGAACCAGGCCGTCACTTCACCGGCTTCATTGGACCTTTGCATAGCCGGAAACTGCTTTTGCCAGAAACCCAGCACCGTCTGGTCCGTCACGTATTGTAATTTTTGCTTCAAAAACTGTGGATCTCTAAACAACAGTGGAATTTCAATGAAAGTACCCCCGTTTGGGTCGGCCATAACAGCGAGAGCGGCGTTGCGGAACATGTCCTCGTAACGCGGTCCCATGATGCCCTGTTCATTGGGATCGTATAATTTTTTCAACATATTCAGGACTTCCTGGATGATGAAATCTTTTTGGTCGGGGCTGTGAAATTCGAACAAATTAAGGCCCATCGGATAATCCATATCGGCCGGCGAAAAGTAGATGACATCTTCCGTCCGCTCTTTGGGCACCATGGCCAGCAGCTTCTCGGCCGTGTCGCCGTGCGGGTCCACGAAGGCGAAGCCGCCGCCGCTCAGCATATCCTGTAAAGCGAGGTTCTCCAGGAAGGTCGATTTACCAACTCCGGTCTGGCCGACCACGTACGTGTGGCGCTGACGGTCATGCAGACTCAGGCGGATCGGCTTCTTGGCGCCCCGGAAAACGTTGTAGCCCAGCAACAGTCCCTCTTGCGGAACATTGCGCGGCCCGTCCACCTGCTTGGAACTCTGCCGCGCCAGCTGGGAGGTTGGTATGCTACGTTGGTCCGGAAAATGGAACAGCGTAGCCAATTCCACGGAGTTCAAGATGTTCTGGTTATGCTCCGGCGGCATAAAGCGCATTATGTAAGAAGTCACCAGTTCATCAGCGTCTTTGGCCGGCGTGTATTTAAAGCCGT
>CAYRVE010000188.1:0-1517 GCA_964427685.1 uncultured Candidatus Saccharibacteria bacterium
CGATCGTGATGCGCGAGCTGGAGGGCCTCAGCCACGAGGAGATCGCGGCGGCGCTGGGGGTCAGCGGCGGTGCCGCCCGGCAGGCGATCTTCAGGGCCCGGGCGACGCTCCGCGACGGGTTCGGGATGCTGGTCCCGCTACCGCTGCTGCGAGTGCTCTTCGACCACGCGACCGAGGCGGCTGGGGCGGGCGCGGGCGGTGCGATCGCCGCGGCCGGGGCGACGAGCGGCGCCGGTGGGGCAACCTTGGGAGGGATCGGCGTCGCCGGGGTGGTCAAGGTCGGCGTCGCGACGGCGCTGATCGCCGGCTCGGTCGGGGCCGGGGTCACCATGCAGCGCGATCACGGCACCTCGAGCCGATCGGAGCCCGCAGCCGCAGTGAGGCCGGCAGCGGACGATGGTGGTGGCCGATCGCCGTCTGCGAATTCCGGGGCGCCTGACTCGAGCCGTAGCCTCGCCTCTGAGGATGGACACGGCCACGGTCGGCTCGGCTCCGATGACGCGGCAGGCGGGCCCAGAGACCACCGCGGGCCCGGCGACGAAAGCTCCGGCGGCAATGAGTCGGATGGTTCTTCGCACGGCGGTGGCGGGCCGAGCCCAGACGGTCAGTCCGACCACGATGACCATGAGTCGGGACACGGTAGAAATTCCGGCGCCGGCCAGGAGTCCGGCAGTGGTCAAGGCTCCGGCAGTGGCCAGTCTGGAGACGACCCCTCGAGCGGAAGCTCCTCAGGCCGGCACAGCTCCGGAGGCGGCGGCAGCGGTAAGAGCGACAGCAGCTCCGGCTCCGGCCAGAGCGGCGGTGGTGGCGGCCCAGGCTCGAGCGGCGGCGGCGATTCCCAGAGCGATGGCTCGGGGAGCGGAAAGTCAGGCGGTGACGGCTCCGGGTCGGATGGATCGGCGCCGGTGATCAGTCCGGCGCCCGCGAACGAACCGCTGCCCGAAGTACCGGGCGATGGCGACTCTGGAGGCGGCCGATCCGGGTCGGGCGGCGGCGGCTCCGGGTCGGGATCGAGCGGCGGCGAAGACGATTCGTGATCTTGGTGTCGCCCTCGGGTTGTGGAGGTGAACGTGTTTCCACACCAACCAGGAGGAACGTCATGAATCGCACCAAGGGAAGGCGAGGCCGCTCCGGCGTCCTGCTCGCGATGGCGCTCGGCGTCCTCGCGATGCTGGCGCTGCCGAGCCTGGCCGCCGCGAAGGACCGTAACCACGATCGCATTCCCGATCGCTGGGAGAAGCACCATCACCTCTCGCTCAAGGTCAACCAGGCAGGCCGTGACCAGGACGGAGACCATTTGCGCAACCGTGGTGAGTTCGAAGCCGGGGACAACCCGCGCAACGACGACAGCGACGGCGACGGGGTCATGGACGGAGAAGAGAACGCCGGCACGATTGCCTCGTTCGATGCCACGACCGGCAAACTCACCATCGACCTCTTCGGGGCCGAAACGATCAGCGGCCTGGTCACCGACCAGACCAGAATCATGTGCGAGGACGAGCACTCCCACGACGTCT